>NZ_JBTVVN010000049.1:0-21025 GCF_054819755.1 Clostridium sp. DL1XJH146 | reverse complement strand
GTTAGAATTTTCTGAAATTTAAAACGATAAATTTAAGCTTACTACAGCTATAAAATAAATTTGCTCGTTAGAGCTGTTAGTAATTACCATTTATTTGACTATATTTCTACATTAATATATAATTAACCTGTTAATTACATAATAATTGAACTTATATTTCAATATATCTAAAGTCTATAAAATATTTTTTAATAAATATTTTATATCCTACCATAATTTTAACTAATATGTTTTCCCTAAATAAATGTAAATAACTTTAAATTAATAATACTAAGATTAGGATGGGATTAATATGAAACATTTTGATTATTTAAATGACAACTATTCTATTTTTTATAGGCAACCTCAACAATTTAATTTAAACTCTGATAAGGAATTTCTCTCCTACTCATTAGGATCAACTTTATATATGGGTGGAGATAGAAATTCTCTTTTAAAAGATATCTTATCTCTTAAAAGTTACTCTGTAGCTATATGTCTTGAAGACTCCGTTTCAAAAGACAACTTAAGTATGGCAGAACAAAATGTTATAAATCTTTTCAATAAAATAGATGAGCTTATCTCCACTAAATTAATAACTATAAATGAGTTGCCCCTTATTTTTGTTCGTGTGAGAAACCTAGAGCAACTTAAAATGCTAATGAATAATTCATCTTTAAATACACTTTGTGGAATAATTATACCAAAATTCAATTCCTTTAATGGTGAAGAATATCTCGATTTAATAAAATTTTATAACAGAAATACTAATAGAAATTTATATGTTATGCCTGTTTTAGAAACGCCTGAAATAATATATAAGGAAACTAGATTTAAAGAATTGTTAAATATTAAAGATTTAATAGCCACTTATAATGATATGATTTTAAATATAAGAGTAGGGGGTACTGACTTCTCTGGTATATATAGTTTAAGACGAAGTAAAAATTGTACAATTTATGACCTTTCTGTGATTAACGACTGTCTTACAGACATCTTAAATTTATTTCAAAGAGATGGCTATGTTATGTCTGCACCTGTTAATGAGCATTTTAATTTTGAAAATCATTCCACTAGAGATACTTTTGTAAAAGAGGTCCTTCTTGATAAATGTAATGGCTTCGTAGGTAAAACAATAATTCATCCTTATCAAGCTAAAATTGCAAATTCTATTTTTGCAGTAACAAAAGAAGATTATCTAGATGCACTTGCAATAATAAATTCTTCTTCAGATGGAGTTATTAGAAGTTTTTATAAAAACAAAATGAATGAAGTAAAACCACATTTTAAATGGGCAAAAAAAACTATGCTACTTTCTAAAAGTATGGGGGTACTTAATGATGAAAAAACATATAGAGACATCCTTGAAGCATCAGGAACATCTTTCTCTAGGACAAAATCTACAAGTATCACTTAATATAACTGATACTAAATATAATATCAAATGGCCTAGTCTTTTCTCTATGGCTGCTAGAAAAAATCCTAAAAGAGATTTTATTTTTGTAAGTAAAGTTTTAGGAAAACATATTCCAATCAAACCAATTACATTAGATATAATAGGTGCAATTTTATGCCGTTTATGGGTCGAGAAAAGAGAAAACTATATTGACCCTGATATAAATATTTTAGTTGAAGCCCTAGAATATTTTCAAGTTGAAAATCATAACAAGGAATTTTCAAAAGACCTTTTAGATAAAGTTCTAAATATTTTAAGCTCGCCTATTGAACTTAAACATAAAACTTTATTCATAGGCTTTGCAGAAACTGCAACGGGGATTGCACAAGCTGTTTTCGGTAATAGCTTAAATTCTCATTATATCCATACTACAAGAGAAACCGTATCTTCAGTGAAAGAGAGCATATTTTTTAGAGAAGAACATTCTCATGCTACAAATCATAGCCTTTACCCTCTAAATCCACAGATTTTTGAAGAAGTCGATGATATTGTACTAATCGATGATGAAATAACCACAGGAAAAACCGCCCTAAATCTAATGAAAAATCTACCTTCTTCTAAACACTTTGGAATAATCTCTATTTTAGATTGGAGAAGTAAAGAAAATATTGAAATTTATAATCAAGAAACAACTATTAAAATTGATGTATGCTCACTTATGGAAGGTACTATAACTTGTAATAAATCAGGGGAGTTAGGCTTTGAAGATATTTCAGAAAACTATACTAATGCTTCTTTACCTTCATTTGAAGAAATAAGTATTAAAAATAATTATTCAATTGACCAACTTGTAAATTATACAGGACGTTTTGGAATTTCATCAGACCAACAAGACCTTATTAATGAAGAAACTAATAAAATTTCAGACACACTAAAACAGAAAAGAGTCCCAGGTAATTGCTTATGCCTTGGCACAGGAGAATTTATTTACCTGCCTTGTAAAATCAGTGGTAAACTTGGCGAGAATATCTTTTACCACTCAACTACAAGAAGTCCAGTATATCCTCTTGATAACGAGGAGTATGCTATCAAGAATAAAGTAACTTTTCCATCTCCAGATGATGAGAATCTTAACAATTATGTATATAACATTCCAAAAGATTTCTACAAGCAAGCTTTTGTATTTTCAGAAAAGAGCTTTCCTCAAGAAACCAAGGATACTTTCCTTAAAATAATGGGTCATTTTAGTATTGAGAACGTAATTTTTGTTTCATGGAACTGATAATACTAATTTGCAATGCTTTTTAAAAAATAATTAGCAATGTGCAATTGTGGATAATTCTCTCCTAGGTCGAAAATCTTTAATTAATTGATTGATTGAAAGATTTTGCGTAGCAAAATCATCCTTAATTGCAAATTGCAAATTGCAATTTGCTAATTGCACATTTTTTTATATAAGTAACCTTAATGAATCAACAATACTTTAAAATATAGCCAAACAAAAGGGATGGTGAGAAAATGCAAAAAGAATTATTATCTGGAAGCTATTCAAAAGAAGATGTTATATTTCTTTTAAAAGAAATTTCAGATTTTATAGAAGAAAAAAATAATGAATATAGGGAAAACGCCATTCAAAGTGGTGTTCACTATTCAGAAATGCTACCAATTGAGTATCATCCAACAGATGAATATATGGATATTTTTTATAAAACTCTAGAAGAAACAAAGCTAAAACTTGCTTATTTGGTTAAAAAATTAAGCGATAAAATAATAAATAACCGTGGTCAAAATATAGTTTTAGTATCTTTAGCTAGGGCTGGTACCCCTATCGGCATTCTTATTAAAAGATATATTAAGTTTAAATATAATATATCACTTCCTCACTATAGTATTTCTATTATTAGAGATAGAGGAATTGATAAAAATGCCCTTGATTATATATTGAAAAATCACCCAGATTCTAGTCTGCAATTTATAGATGGATGGACCGGAAAAGGTGTCATACAAAACACATTAATAGACGCTTGTGAAGATTTCTATAAAGAAACTAAAATCAAACTTAACCCTGAACTTGCTGTTATTTCAGATCCAGCCTATTGTTCTTTAATTTACGCAACTAGGGAAGATTTTTTAATTCCTAGTGCTTGTTTAAATTCTACTGTTTCAGGCCTTATGAGTAGAACTGTACTCAATAATAATTTCATTAAAAAAGAAGACTTCCATGGAGCAAAGTTCTATAAAGAATGGCTAGATATAGATGTATCTAACTTTTTCATAGATACTATTGCCAGTGAATTTTCTAATATTGATCATTATGATAAAACTGAATCATTTACTGCTACTACATTAGATACACAGGAAGTTACCTATAAAGGATTAAAAGATATAGCTAAAATTCAAGAAACTTTCAATATAAAAAACATTAACTTAGTTAAACCTGGTGTTGGAGAAACTACCAGAGTTCTACTAAGAAGAATTCCTTGGAAAATTCTTGTTGATTCATATGATAATCCCTACTTAATACACATCTATAAACTAGCTAAAGATAGAAATGTGCCTGTTGAAATATATGAAGATATGTCCTATTCTTGTTGCGGAATTATTAAACCAAAAGAATTCGGAGACGTGTAACTTTTTTAAAATATAATGTGAAATGTGCAAATTGCAATTTGCAATTTGCACTTTGCAATTGTGGATGATTCTCTCCTATCGTCGAGAATCTTTTATTTCTAAATTAAATTTAAGATTTTGCGTAGCAAAATCATCCTTAATTGTAAATTGCTAATTATTATTAGAATTAAAATAATTTACGCAAACAATAGTATAAATATAAACAATAATTTAAAATATCGCCAATACAAAAAGGAGTGAATACATGATTTTTGCGTCTGATTTAGATAGAACCTTAATATACTCTAAGGTATTCCTAAAAAACAAACCAAAAGATATAGTACTTGTAGAAGAAAAGGATGGAAAGAACATATCTTTTATGACGAGATCTTCGATAAACCTACTAAAACTTGTACACAAAGATTTCTTATTTATTCCTACAACAACTAGGTCCCTTGAACAATTTAATAGAATTTCTATATTCAATAATGAAATAATTCCTCGCTATGCCGTAGTTGCAAATGGAGGTATCGTAATTAAAGATGGAAATATAGATAAAAACTGGTCAAAAATCATTAAAAAAAAGATGGCTACTATTATATCCCCTCAGGAATTTATTGGAACTTGTCAGTTTTTCCTTTCTAGTGAAGAGATTAAATCCTATAGATGTTGTGACAATTTATTTGTTTATGCTGTTCTTCATGATAAAAATCTTATTAACAAAGATAATTACAATAGATTAATTTTAAAAGCAGAAGCTTTAGGTTATTTTGTTACTAGAACTGGCAGAAAAATATATATGATACCTAAGTTTCTTAATAAATGGTCTCCTCTTAAATATATTATGGAGAATGAAAAACAAGATAAAATAATAACTGCTGGAGATTCTATTTTAGACTTACCTATGATAACCAATGCAAACCATGCCTTTATTCCTTCGCATGGTGAATTATTTAACTCTCATAAAAACATAGCTTATACGGATTCAAATATAAAATTCACTAAAACAGATGGTATCCAAGCTCCACATGAATTCTTAAAAGATGTAATGGCACAATTAGATGTATGATAATAGAAGACACTGTTTTTTAATATAATTTACAATGTTCAAATATTACAAATTGCACATTATGAATAAAAAGAAACCATCAGGCTTGTCCTGATGGTTTCTTTTTATTCATATAAGTTTTAAGCTGTTAATTCATTCTCTTTCTCAGACATATCCTTTGAACTTGAAAATACTCTTAAAACAGCTTTAACAACTTCATTCACTACAATTACTAATGAAGCTAATGCAATTACTTTCAGCCACATTGAAACACTTAATGGTACTGCATTGAAGAAGCTTGAGAATATTTGAGTTACTACAACTTGTACAAAAGCTGTAATCCCTATTATTTGGAAAGCAAGTTTATTCTTTGTGAAATTAGGGAATATACTATCTGTTCCAAATTCTCTACAATTAAATGCATTAAATAGAGCACTAAAAGCAAACAAAGCAAATAATACTGTTTCCATTTCACTAGCACCATCAGCAACAATATCAGTAGACGCTCCTAGTATATTTAATGACATTTGAAGTATAATTATACCCGTTATATATCCTGCATTTAATACCATACTTGTGAACATTGATTTTGTTATAATACTTGCCTTTCTGTTAACAGGTTCCTTTTTAAGTACAGATTCTCTTACGGTTTCTAGTCCAAGAGAAAGTGCTGGTGGTCCATCCATAATAATATTTACCCACAATAATTGAATTGTAGTAAATGGCATTTCAAAATCAAATATTACTGAAAGTATAGCTGTCAAAAACGCAACAATATTAACTGTAATTTGGAACTGGATAAATCTTTGGAAGTTTTGATATATTCCACGTCCCCATTTTATTCCTTGTACAATAGTACCGAAACTATCGTCAGTTAAAATAATATCTGCAGCATTCTTACTAACTTCAGTACCTGCAATACCCATTGCTATACCTACATCCGCCTTTGTAAGGGCAGGTGCATCATTTATACCATCACCAGTTACTGCAATGACCTCACCATTCGCTTGAAGTGCTTCTACTATTCTCATCTTAGTATCTGGTTTAGAACGAGCTACTATAGCAATTTTTGTTATTTCTTCTCTCAACTCTTCATCACTTAATGTATCAATATATGTTGCTTCAACAGCTTTCATATCACCCATTAATAGCCCTAATTCTGTTCCAATAGCCACAGCAGTATTAATGTTATCACCTGTAAGCATTTTAGTTGAAACACCTGCTTTTTTAGCTTTCAAAACAGCATCTTTAACATCAAGTCTCAATGGATCTTTGATACCAACAAAGCCTGTGAATATTAATTCATTTTCTATAGCTCCTATTTCTGAAGTCATAGCTACTTCTTCATCTATTGTTTTGTATCCAAAACCTAGCACACGCATTGATTGTTTTTGAAGCTTCGCAATTTCACTAAGAATTTCTTTTCTTCTTTCATCAGTTATTTTAACTGTCTTGTTATTAATATTTTCATATCGACAATCCTTTAGAATAACTTCAGGTGCGCCTTTAGAAAGAACGGTACATGTATCATTCATACAATCCATTATTGTAAGCATTTTTTTCTTTGTTGAACTAAATGGTATTTGATGAACAATTTTAGCCTTTGTTCTACTTTCTACATAATCATGGTCCTTGTGATGTAGTAATAATGCACACTCCGTTGCACTACCAAGGTATTTAACTTCATTACCCTCTATTTCTATATTAGCTGTAGAATTTATAGTACAGTTTTCAACAAAGTAACTTGTATGCTCAATTTCATGGTCCTCAGCATAAACTCCATTTATATATACTGCTTCGACAGACATTCTGTTTTGAGTTAAAGTTCCTGTTTTATCTGAACAAATAACACTAACAGATCCTATTGTTTCACATGCTTCTTTTTTAGTAACTAATGCATTTATTTTTGCCATCTTTTGCATTGTGATAGCAAGTGTAATATTTATCATTGTTGGCAAACCTTCTGGTACAGCAGCAACAATCAAAGCAACACATATTATAAATGCCTCTTTTACAGGACCTATAGAATCAAGAAATGGTACTATTCCTGAAGTATCTACATCCAATGTCCCTGCAATCAAAATCTTCGCAAACATTACTACAAACAAACCTAATGCAATAACACTAGATACTTTAGAAATTTTACTACCTAAATCTCCAAGCTTAATTTGAAGTGGAGTTTGCAAGTCACCTTCTTCAAGGTTCTGAGCAATTTTACCCATTTCAGAATTATCTCCCGTTGATGTAACTACAAAAGTACCTCTTCCATAGGCAACTAATGTGCCTCCAAAAACCATATTAATCTGTTTTGCTGGAATAGGGTCTTGGATTTTAACTCCATCTTTAGTTTTTATCTCTTCCATTTCTACTAAAATGTCAGTTTTTTTAGATACATCGTCTGATTCACCTGTTAAAACATCTTCACGAACCTTTAAATCTATGCTTTCTATTAATCTTCCATCTGCTGGTATCATATCTCCTGTTTCAATAAGAACTAAATCACCAGGAACAAGTTCATTTTTAGATACTTCAACTATATGTTTCCCTCTCATAACTTTAACAGCAATATTTTCTGTCATTTTGGAAAGTGCATCAGCTGCTTTTTTTGATTGTCCTTCTGTAACAATACCAATTGTAATACCTATTGCTACTGCACAAACAATACCAATAGCGTCATGGAATTCACCTATAATTGCACTTATAAGTGCAGCTACTAAAAGAATAATCATCATTGGCTCTGTTAAAGCTTCCTTTATATCATCCCACAGCGACCCTTCTTCTTTTTGAGTAAATTCATTATATCCGTACTGTTCGATTCTTTTTTTTACTTCATCATTTGATAAACCCACTGAAGCTTCCACTTTAAATGCTTCTAAAACTTCTTTAGGTTTTTCATTAAAGAATTTCATCTACACACCATCCTCAAAATTTAAAAGTCAATAATTATTTATATCTATTAATTATAGATCTTAATCCGCTATCATTTGTTCCTTCTCCAACAGCTGCAAACTTCCAGCCACCATTGTTTCTATATATTTCTCCAGTAATTAAAGCTGTTTTTCCACTATAATTTTCTGATAAATTATATTTAATTAGCTCATTATTATTAGCTGGATTAAATACTCTTATAAATGCATTTTGGATCATGCCAAAATCTTGTTTTCTCTTAAGACAATCATAGATATTTACAACAAATACTAACTTTTCAACTGCACTTGGAACTCTTTGCAAGTCGACAATTATTTGCTCATCGTCTCCATCTCCATCTCCAGTTAAGTTGTCACCTGTATGAACTACACTTCCATCTATACTTTTTAAATTACCGAAATAAATAACATCTTTAGATTTAGCAAGTTTTCCATTAGCATCTAGCATAAGTACTGAAGCATCACAATCCACCTCAGAATTTCCGCC
This sequence comes from Clostridium sp. DL1XJH146, assembly GCF_054819755.1. Lineage (NCBI taxonomy): Bacteria > Bacillati > Bacillota > Clostridia > Eubacteriales > Clostridiaceae > Clostridium > Clostridium sp. DL1XJH146. Next base: position 12,578 of record NZ_JBTVVN010000049.1, on the reverse strand, counting down.
ACCAAATAATCCTCCTAAAAGGCCTTTTCCACCTGTTTGAACTGGATCCCATCCAAGACCAACTATAACTTTTGATAAACTATCTCCATGTTTAACTAAATCGACTCTTTGTCCTTTTTGTAAGTTAACTCCCATTTTGTACTCCTCCTATTTATATAACTTAATGTACAATTCTATAAAAAACTATGTTTAGGATTTCATCTATTCTATCTATACACTTACTCCGAAATTCAAACAAAGTGCTCTTAATCCACCTTGAAATCCGCTTCCTATAGCATTAAATTTCCATTCTCCATTATGTCTATATAACTCTCCAACAACAACTGCAGTCTCTACACTAAAATCTTCACCTAAATCGTATCTAATAAGTTCTTCTTCATTTTCTTGTCTAAACAAACGTATAAAGGCATTAGATACTTGTCCAAAGTTCTGTCTTCTTTCTTCTGCTTCATGTATAGTAACTGTGAAAGCTATTTTTTCAATATTACTAGGCACTAAACTCAAATTAACTTGAATTTGTTCATCGTCACCTTCACCCTCACCTGTTAAATTATCTCCCATATGTTCAACTGATTCTGAACTGTGTTTCAAATTATTGTAAAAAACAAAATCGTAGTCACTTAAAACTTTCCCATTAGCTCCTACCAAAAATGCTGCTGCATCCAAATCAAAATCTGCTGTCCCATCATATCTATTTACATCCCAACCCAATCCAACTCCTACTTTTATTAAACCAGGATTTGATTTAGTTAAATCTACCTTTTGACCTTTTTGTAAACTTATTGGCATATTATCACTCTCTTTCTTTAATATTTATTAGTTTCAAAAGTTTTTAGTTCACATTTTTTTAAAGTTCACAGTACACAGTTATTGATAAATTTTGAGTAGCAAAATTATCCTTAAACTGTGTACTATACAATGTATTCTTTTATATAAATTAAACAGAATTAATCTCAACAATATTCTAAATCATAGTCTTTTAATAAAACTATATGTTTATTCCAAAATTATTACAAATAGCTCCTAATCCACCTTCAAAACCACTTCCAATAGCATTGAATTTCCACTCATTGCCGTGTCTATATAGTTCAGCAACAACAACTGCTGTTTCAATACTAAAATCTTCACCTAAGTCATATCTAATTAACTCTTCACCATTTTCTTCATTTAAAATTCTAATGAAAGCATTTGAAACTTGACCAAAGTTTTGTCTTCTTTGTTCTGCTTCGTGTATAGTAACCGTAAAATCTATTTTATGAATATTCTGAGGAATAGCACTTAATTCTATTCTAACTTGTTCGTCATCACCTTCGCCAGCGCCTGTTAAATTGTCTCCAAGGTGCTCAATAGCATTTGATGGATGTTTTGCATTATTATAAAAAACAAAATCAGTATCTGCTGTAACTTTTGCATTTTCACCTAAGCAAAATGCAGCTGCATCCAAATCAAAATCATTTCCACCATCATATTTATTTACATCCCAACCTAAACCAACTAATATTTTCTTTAATCCTGCATTCCCTTTAGTTAAATCAACTTTTTGACCCTTTTGTAAACTTACTGCCATAATTAAATACCCCTCTTTCATTTATTTTTATTTTAGTAAAACCCCTAAGTTTTAATGTTTTCACTATTAATTCTACAACATTATTGACACAATTTCATTACAGTATTATTAAAATTAATAACAATTTAATTTATATTACTTGTAATTTTTGTAGATTTTGAGTTAAAAACTAAATACTAGTTTTTAATTCTATATATTTTTAATTTTTTCAACATAATTACCATCTTTAAAATCTTTCCCATAAATAGCAACAATATTATTTGGCTTCTTATCCATGTAATTTTCTAACTGAGCTTTTATCTTATTATCACCATCACCACCTTGTGTATAAAACAAAGAATAATCACTAATATCATCTTTATATTTTCTTAAAAATGTTAATGCTGGTGTTGATAATTTTGATGCCCATACAGGTGTACCCACTATAATATTGTCATACTTTTTTAAGTCCACTGAAATTTCTTTAATATCAGCCATTTTTTCTTTTATTGCATCTCTGCCTGAAAAAATAAATCCAAATAAGCCATTTCTATTTTTATTATCAATTATTTTTACTATATCGCCATCTAATTGTTCAGCTAATATTTCAGCAACTTTTTTTGTACTTCCAGACTTTGAATAATAAACAATTAATTTTTTACCCATACACTTCCCCCTAAATCATATTTTAATATCTCTTTTAATAATTGTCTTATTTTTCAAAAAATAAACTTCATAATATAATAATATCATAAAAAAATAAATATATAAGAATATTTTGGAAATGTTAATGTTTTATTAATTAATACAACGTTTAAATTTTTCTCAACGCTAAAAACACACTAATTTTTAACTAGCATCTGTATTTAAACAAAAACATCATAATCTCTAAGTAAGTCAAATTTTTATCTACCGCAACAACCTCTAATTTTATCTCTTCTTTAGCTTATTCATTAGTAACTTCAGCCTCTACATTATTAGTTTTAGCTATCGCATTGGTTGTATTTTCATTTTCAGAAGAACATCCTGATAATAAACCTATTAATAATACAATTCCCATTACGATACATAAAACTTTCTAATTCATATTTACTCCTTCTCCTCATTCATTTTATAATATTTTTGCCTAAAAGTTATATAGTCAACTTGCAACCATCTATCTATTATTGTCTTAAAGGTATCTTTACAATCAGATGGCTTTTCAAACTGATCTTCTTGAAACTCGTAATATAAACCATTTTTATGCTATGGATGTTTTATTATTTCAAATAAGTTTTTATACTTTTATGGAATATTACGAGATTTAACATAATACAGTTATTCCATTGGCTCTAATTTAATTATTACTAAAAATTCAGTATAATGTCTCAATGCTGGATTTCTTATTTACTATTTTTTTATAAGTAATATCTGTTAGTATTTTCTATTACCAATTTCTTCATCAATATTTTCCTTAGTAAAAACACTTTCTTCTGTGATTATTTTAATAGGAAGTTCTTTCCCTCGCATAAGAGATTTTACGACTGACATCATCTGCGGTCCAAGAAGAGGATTACATTCCACAGAACAATTAAGTTTGCCAATATTAATAGCTTTAAAGGCTTCCTTTGTAGCATCCACTGAGATTACAATAATATCTCTACCAGCCACTAATCCATGACTTTCTATAGATTCAATTGCACCTAAAGCCATATCATCATTATGAGCATAAACTACATCTATATCCTTATCTTCATCAAAGAACTTGTCCATAGTATCTTTACCCTCACTATACTCGTAATTAGCAACATCACTAGCTATTATCTGCATATTATCATAAACAGCAATAGTATCTATAAACCCTTCTTTTCTCCCTATACTAGGAGCTGCCCCTATAGTACCTTCAAGCATAACAATGTTTAACTTTTCTGTTGTATCAGCTGTCTTATCTATAAGCCATCTTGCTGCACGTCTACCTTCTTCCATAAAATCAGAACCCATATAACAAGTCCAAAGACTAATATCTGCATCAACTTCTCTATCTGAAAGAATCACAAATATTCCTGCTTCTTTAATTTCAGCTAATATATCTTCCCATCCACTTTCTATTATTGGTGAAAATGCAATAACGTCTACATTCTGTTCAATAAGATATCTTATATTTTCCTTTTGTTGCCTCTGTTTCTCTACTGCTGACAAATAATTATCTACATTCTTAAAAATTAATTCTATCCCTGCCTCTTTAGCCGCATCCATAATTGATTCAGTATTAGCCGCTCTCCATGCACTTTCTGAACCCACCTGTGCAAATCCAAGTTTAATCTTCTCATCATTATTCTTTACAATCTTATTTTCACTAGCATAAGAATCTATGTTTTCTGCAGTTATTTCATGACTTCTAAGAATTATTTTCTTAGGAATATAATATAATCCATCTAATATATCCACGGCATATTCAATTGCTTCTTTTCCGCCTGTCTTACAAGTATATGTAGCATCAATAATATTTTTTCTGACAAGTTCAATACCTCCATTAGTTCCTTCAAGACCATCAATTCCAATTATGTATATGTCCTTATCTAAGCTCTCTCCAGCAAGATAAGCACCATATGCCATATCATCACTATGGGCATAAACTACATCTACTTTAGTACCCGCTTTTAAAATAGCCCTAAATTTATCTTCTGCCTTATCCTTTTCCCAATCACCTTCTATTGTATCGATAATATTAATATTCTCGTATTTTTCTATTTCGTCTGAAAAACCTCTACTTCTTTCGATAGTAGGAACAGAATCTTTACTACCTTTTATCTCTACTACATTAATTTTTTTCTCTCCTATATCCCTATATAAAAGCTCTCCAGCTTCTTTCCCTATATTATAATTATCAAGACCAATAAACATAGTATAGTCATACCCAATAACATCTCTATCTAAAACAATTACTGGTAATTCCTTGTATATAGCTGAAACTAAAGGGGTAAGCTTCTCTGAGTCATTCATAGATACTATAAGTAAATCAACTCCATAATCCAATAGTTTCTGCAGATCTTTTTCCTGTTTATCTGTATTGTTACCCCCATCAGTAAAGATAACTCTTATATTATCATGCTTTTCAACTTCTTTTTTTATATCCTCATTCATCATTATTCTCCAAGGTTCTTGAAGATTAGGCTGTGATACTCCTATTAAAAAATAATCATTTTCTTTTTCCTTATATGAATATTTAAATACTATTAGTATTACACAAAATACAATCAATATAATAGCCAATAATTTTTTATGCATTTTTATTTTTTTCACCTTCTATTTTATAATGCTTCGGGGATACTCCCATAACCTTCTTAAAAGCAGTGCTAAAATAATGTTGTGTATTGTATCCAACCTCTTCTGCTATTTCATACATCTTCATAGAATTATCTTCCATGAACTCAATAGCTTTCTTAATTCTTATCTTCGTAAGATATTCTATAAAAGAACTACCCAATTCATTTTTCAAACTCCTACTAAGATATGTAGGAGTTATATTAAGATCTTTTGCAATTTCATTAAGAGTTAAATCACTTTTATAATAATAACTCTCAATATATTTTTGTGCTAAGACAACACTAGGAGAATATTCCTTATAATTAATTATTTTTTTGATAATACAAGAATATGCCATGTCTATGTCTTCGCTATTGTCTGTAATAATATGCTGAAAAACAAAAATATGCTTACCTATTTCCCTTACTATTTTCTTTTCAGTAGATATACAAATCTTATGAAAATCACTTATTGTTTCAAATGTAAATAAAGCTACAATCGTCTTATTTTTCATATCTATTGCTACAATTCTATTATAACAATTTAAATTTGCAGAAATAATTATATTTTTAATATCATTAAGAATAATACTAGTTCTATCCTTTAAAATAGCTCCTACATTCTCAATAACACTAAAAACAGCCAATCCTATTTTTTTAGAATTATCTATATTATAGTATTTAAGTTTTTCATCAAAGAGTTTTTCATCACCATTTATAATATCAAGAATAAAGTTCTCTCTCATATAGTTAAAATTCTTCGTAACTTCACTGTTCTTTATGTAAATTGTATTTATTTCGTCTTTTTTTCTATCAAGCATCACAACCATCTTACAAATTATCTCTTCTAATTCATCCTCATCGATAGGTTTCAATAAATAATCCATTACATTCATTCTCAAAGCTTTTTGAGCATATTCAAATTCATCATGTCCTGTAATTATTACAATAAGTGTATCAGGCAATATCTTATTAATTGCCTCAATAAGTTCAAGACCATTTAAAAAAGGCATACAAATATCTACTAAGAGTATATCAGGCTTCAACTCTTTACTCTTCTCAAGGGCAACCTCTCCATCTTCAGCCTCTCCCACTATCTCTATATTATATTTATTCCAGTCAATTGCCCCACCGATTCCCCGTCGAATAATCTTTTCATCATCTGCAATTAATAGCTTCCACACAATACATCTACCCCCTTATATAATAGGATGTCTAATTATGGATTTTGTCCCTTCTCCAAGCTTACTTTCTAATGTAACACCGTACACTTCACCATAAGTTATTTTTATCTTTTCATTTACATTAACAATACCGTATTCATTTTTCTTCTCAACATTTTTTTCAAGTACACTGTTGAGAAATTCCAATTTCTCTTTAGCTATACCTACCCCATCATCCGCTACTATGAAAACTAATATATTATCATTAATTTCTACAGTAATATCAATTTTACACTTACCTCTTTTTTCTTTTATACCGTGATAAATAGCATTTTCAATTAATGGCTGAAGAATAAGCTTAGTTACTTTATATTTATAAATTCCTTCATCACAATTAATACTATAAGTAAATTTATCAGAATACCTTACCATTTGAATTATAAGATAGCTCTCTACATGTTTAAGTTCTTCCTTGATTGTAATTTGGTCTTTCCCCTTACTTAAAGAAATTCTAAACAATTTTGTCAAAGCTTTCAAAACTACAATTGCCTCTTTATTTTTATTTTCTTTAATAAGCCAATGTATTGTATCCAATGTGTTATAAAGAAAATGTGGTTTAATTTGAGCTTTTAGTATTTCCAATTCAGCTTGTCTCTTTTGATTATGTTCCACATGCACAAGATTAATAAGATTCTTCATAGCCTCAATCATTTTATTAAAACTATTGCCAAGTTCTGTTATTTCATCTTCATATATTCCTTCAAAACTAACATCAAGTTTACCCTCTTCTGCTTTTTTCATAAGCCCCTTTAATTTGTCTAAAGGTTTAGTAATTGTATTGGCCATAAAGAAAGCAAAAAAGAAAAGAAAAATTACCAGGATTAAAGAGAAAATTACAATAAGCATTTGCATCTCTCTAACAGGTCTCAAAGTATCATTAAGAGAAAAGACTCCAATTACTCTCCAACCAGTATACTCAGATTTATGTTTAATAATTTTATAAGAAGTATTTTTTATTTTCACAACTTGAGCAATTTCAGAATCATTAATCCATTTAGGCTGAATCCTATAAACGATTTCATTAATAGGGCTATAAACTACATTATTCTCATCATCGATAATATACACAAACCCACCATTTGCCAAGGCAACATTTTCAATGATATCATCAAAAATCTTAGTATTAAGATCAATTAGGACAACACCTAAAACATTTCCTTTCTCGTCAAGTATGGCTTTACTTATTGATACTACGTTATCTCCATTATGTATATTATCTTTATATCTTATATTTCTACCTATCGTATTACTTAGAATACATAACTCTTTTTTATTATGAGTAGCACCAATATACCATGCTTCATTACATAGCCTATCTCTTGATATCCTCTCCATGCTTGTATTAATACACTCATCTCTATTATTAACTATCATCATACCTGCAATTTCGTTATGTCTTAACTCGTATTGTTGAAAAATATTACCTATATTATCATCACTTGCTTTCTCAAATAATAAAAACCTTTCAACTTCATCATTATTAGAAATATAAAACACTATGTCTTCTATATTATTAATATAAAATTCTATATTATTATTTACCTGTTTAATTATCTGATAGGTGTTTTTATCTGCAAGATTCTCTACAGAATTTCCTGAAATTGAAGTAACGATAGTACTAAGTCCTACTATCGTTACAAATATTATACAAATATAATTAATAAGCATCTTACTTCTAATTTTTCTATTATTATAAAAGCTTAGTATTTTATTCATCATCAATATCACCTTGTTTGGTTGTGAATTGCTACTCTTTTACAATCAATACACCTTACTTGATTGTAGACTGCTTATCCCTTTGAAGAACAATAATACGCTGCAATACAATAAATATACATAATAACATACCTACCGCTATTTTAGTCCACCAAGAGCTAAGATTTCCTTGAAACATTATTATAGTTTGAATAACTCCCATACTAAGAACACCAAACATCGGTCCTAACACAAATCCAGAACCACCTGTCAAAAGAATTCCTCCAACTACACAGGCTGCAATAGCATCCATTTCCATTCCATTGCAATGTAATCCATACCCTGAAAGCATATATAAAGCAAATAAAATCCCCCCTAATGCAGAACAAAAACCACATAATGTATACACCATTATTTTAGTTCTATATACAGGAAGTCCCATAAGCTTGGCTGATTTTTCATTGCCTCCTATTGCATATATATTTCTCCCAAATTTTGTGGTTTTAGCCAAATATATGCCTAAAGCCACTACTATTAATGCCATTATAACACTTATAGATATAAAACTTCTACCAAATATATTTACTTTATACCTTGATATATTTTGAAAAGTTTTATTAGATATTACAATACTCTGGATATTTATTAAATAACAACTCCCCCTAGCAAAAAACATTCCACCAAGAGTAATAATCCACGGATGAAGTTTAAAAGTACTAATAAGATATCCTTGAACAAATCCGATTGCTGAACCTGCTAAAAGAGCCACCATAATAGCTATCACCGGATTTACTCCTTTTTGCAACAAATCCGCTACTATCATAGTTGTTAAAGCAACAACAGCTCCTACTGATAAATCAATTCCACCTGAAATAATTACTAGACTAAGTCCAGTTGCTACTACAATTAAATAAGCATTATCAATAAATAAATTGAGGAAAACTTGTGGTTTTGTAAATCCAGTATATTTAAGCATACCAAATACATATAACAATAGGAATAGAGAAACTGTAGCAATCATTGTAATATTTCTTTGTTTTCTTTTTACGCTGCTTTGCATTTATTTTCCCCCCTTATACTTTTATTTTTATTTTTTATCTTGTTGATTTTCTCCATAAAAACAGGAGATTGTACCAAAGCAACAACTATTACTACTACAGCTTTAACTACAAGAATAGTCTCTGGTGGTACTCCTGTTGCATAAATAGTAGTTGTAAGTGTCTGTATAAATAATGCCCCAATAACAGTTCCTCCAAGATAACATCTACCTCCAGTCATAGATGTCCCACCTATTACTGTAGCAAGAATAGCATCAATTTCCATCCATAATCCAGCATTATTAGCATCGGCAGCTGTAACATTAGAACTTATAAGGATGCCCGCAACCCCTGCAAGAAGACCACATATTACATATGCTACAAGAATAATATTACTAGAATTTATACCAGCAAACCTGCTTGATTCCATATTAGTGCCTACTGATTCTAAAAAAAGTCCCATAGCAGTTTTTCTTAAAAATAAGTTGATAAGAATAAAAATACCTAAAACAATAAATATTGAAAAAGGTAAACCAAGAAAATACCCTCCACCAATAAAATAATAGACATCATTTGTGATAGTAATAATTCTCCCCTGTGTAATAAGTTGAGCCACTCCTCGTCCAACAGTCATTAGAATAAGAGTTCCAACCATAGCTTGTATTCCTAGTTTTGCAACTAAAATACCATTACTAAGCCCGCCTATAGTACATATTATTAAAGCAACAATAATTGCAATAGCAGGCGAATATCCTGATTCAATAATTCTACAAGCAACTGCCGCTGAAATTGCCGCTACTGCTCCAACTGAAATATCAATACCTTCTGTAGCAATAACAAGTGTCATCCCTATTGACATAACAATAAGTGGTGATGCCCTATTTATAATATCTATTATACTTCCAAATAAATGCCCATTTTTAATTTCAATACTAAAAAAACCAGGTGTAAAAAAAAGATTAAACAAAAGTATTGCAATCAATGCTATAATGGGCCAAAATATTTTATTTTCTATGATTTTTTTTATATCCATTTACACACCTCCTGATGCAATAACTTTCATAACATTACCCTCATCTATTTCATTTCCCTCAAGAATACCCACAATTTTTCTATCTCTTAACACAACTACTCTATCGCAACAGCTAGCTATTTCTTCAAGCTCGGAAGAAATTAATAATATAGTCATACCGTCATCCGCTAATTTTCTAATTAATTTTTGTATTTCTGTTCTAGAACCTATATCAATACCTCTTGTTGGTTCATCAAGAATTAAAAATGTAGGGTCAGTTGCTAGCCACCTTGCCAATATTACTTTTTGTTGGTTGCCTCCACTAAGATTGCCAATATTTTGTTCTATACTAGGAGTTTTTATATCAAGAAGCTCAACATACTTTTCTGATATCTTTTCCTGTTCTTTTCTTTTGATATAACTAAATATTCCCCTCTTTGATTGAAGAGCTAGAGCAATATTTTCTCTTATAGTTAAATCACCAATGATTCCTTCAACTTTTCTATCTTCTGGACAGAAACCCATTCCACTTGATATCGCTTTAGAAGGATACATTCGTTTCAATTTTTCATTATTAATACAAATTGTACCTTTTTCATTTTTATCTATTCCAAATATAAGTTTAGCTATTTCTGTTCTACCAGAACCAAGAAGACCTGCTAATCCTAAAACTTCACCTTTTTTTATTTCCAAGTTAACATTTTCTATTTTTCCTTTTTTACCATATTCATCTAATACTATTAAATTACTCTTTCTTTCCTTTCCTTTATCTAAACTTTCCTTTTTTTCTATTGCTTCATAATCTCTACCAATCATCTTAGAAACTAAATCAAGATACTCTAATTTCTTTGTTTCATAAGTTCCTACATACTTACCATTTCTAAGCACTGTAATTTTATCTGTAATCTTGTATACCTGATCTATAAAATGTGTTATAAAAACAATCCCCATGCCATCATCTTTCAATTTTCTCATTACCTTAAACAATTCTACAACTTCCTTATTATCAAGACTTGATGTAGGTTCATCAAGAATCAATAATCCTGCAGAAATATCTGCAGCCCTTGCAATAGCAACCATTTGTTGAATAGCTAAAGAATACATAGAAAGAGGCAAAGAAACATCAATATTTACATTAATACTTTGTAATAATGTATTAGCATCCTCATTCATTTTTTTCCAGTCAATTCTACCATTCTTTTTAGGTTGTCTTCCTATATAGATATTTTCAGCAACTGTAAGGTTAGAGCACAAATTTACTTCTTGATATACAGTGCTGATACCAACACTTTGAGCATCCATAGTTGTTTGAGGATTAATTTCTTTTCCTTCAAAAATAATTGTTCCACTATCCTTAACATGTACTCCTGTTAGAACCTTCACCAAGGTTGATTTACCAGCTCCATTTTCACCCATAAGTGCGTGAATTTCTCCTTTGTTTATTTCAAATTCTACATTATCAAGAGCTTTGACCCCTGGAAAGCCTTTGGATATATTTTTCATACTTAATAAAACATCTTTTTTTTCCATATTAACCCTCCTTTTAAAAACAATACCAAGAGAGATTAACTCTTGGTATTATTAAATAACTAATATACTGAAAAATTCAAATTGAGGATATCCTAGTATACCCTGTTAGGTAATTCAGCAACAGCATCTTCTTCTGCAAAAACTCTATCGTTACTTACTGTCCATTTAGGTAATTCTTCACCATTAACAAGAGCTTTAGCAGCTTCAACTAATTCTGGTCCTAGAAGAGGTGTACACTCAACAGTACAATTTGCTTCTCCTGCTTCTATTGCTTCAAAAATTCCTTTAACTCCATCTACAGATATTACTACTATGTCTTCTCCTGGTTTATAACCAGCTTCTTTAATAGCTTGAATTGCACCAAGTGCCATATCATCATTATGAGCATATACTACATCGATGTTATCTCCATCTGATTTAAGAAAAGCTTCCATAACTTCTTTTCCTTTACTTCTTGTAAAATCACCAGTTTGAGACTTGATTATGTTGTATCCATCATATTTATCCATGATTTCTGCAAAACCTGTCATTCTATCAGTTGCAGCTGATGCACCAACTGTTCCTTGAAGCTCTACAACATTAACTGTAGCATCTTCACCTAGTTTCTCAACTAACCATTCTCCAGCAAGATTACCTTCATGTACAAAATCAGAAGCAATTAAAGTTTTATATAGACTTTCATCTTCAGTTTCAATACCTCTATCCACAAGAATTACCGGAATCTCTGCATCTTTAGCTTCGCCTAGTACAGTTTCCCAACCTGATTCAACTACAGGTGATAGTGCAATAACATCAACTTCTTGTGCTATAAAGCTTCTTATTGCTTTAATTTGATTTTCTTGTTTTTGTTGAGCATCTGAGAAAACAAGATCTACATTTTTATCAGCTTCTATAGTTGACTTGATAGATTCAGTTTCAGCAGTTCTCCATCCACTTTCTGCACCAATTTGTGCATAACCAATTACAATCTTTTGATTTTCTTCAGTTGCATCATTATTTTCTGCTGAATTATTGGCAGCAGAATTGTTTGCATCTTTGTTTGATACTTCCCCTCCACAATCAGTAAAAAGCATCATTGACATCATTACAGCTGTAACCACAGATATTACTCTTCTCATTTCAAAATCCCCCTTATTTTTTATTTTGCATTTCGTTTACATTTAAATTATAGAACAAAAAAAGGGGCTGTCTCAGAATAGAAAACTGAGATAGCCTCAGTTTTTTATTTTTTTAATGAAAAAACGAGCCACA
>NZ_JBTVVN010000048.1:0-22425 GCF_054819755.1 Clostridium sp. DL1XJH146 | reverse complement strand
GAGATTAAGAGATTAAGAGATTAAGAGATTAAGAGATTAAAAGATTAAAAGATTAAAAGATTAAAAGATTAAAGAAGTAATTATTTGATGATTTGTTTGTACAGTAGGGACATTAGATAGCTTTGTTTTTACATAAATATATCTACTGCCCCTACAAATCTGTCTACTGTTTTTAAAATTTTTATCTTTAAATAAATTAAAGATTCTTCGAGGAACGAGGAGAATCATCCACAATTGTGCATTGTAAATTGTGCATTGTGCATTGAACTTAAATATGCCCTTTAACACCCATAATTATGCAAGGGTTTTTAGCTGGATCCATCCATTTCATTACTTGTAAAAGGTCTGTTTCACTCATTGCTACACAACCAGCAGTGCCACTTGTACCTTGCCTCCATAGATGGAGAAAAATACCGCTTCCTTTTCCAAGCTGTTTATTACCATAGTAATTAAAGTCTATGACTGCAGCGTATTTATAGAGAGGTTGTTTCCATAAAGATTCAAAATCGTACATTCTTTCAACAGGATCATCTCCATCATAGTGTAACCAAATATTGTATTCTTCTAATATAGTATTAGAAGCCCAGTAATCACCAGTAGTTGCTACTTTATATGTAAACTTAACACCAGGATTTGAAGCAGTTCCGAACATAAATGGGAAACCATATTTACCAGTGGGGGTAGTTTTATCACCTTGTGTTCTGTTGTCATTAAAACCATTTTTACCAACAACTGATTTTCCAGAATAAACAACTTTCCAATTTCCAGATACTTTTTCATAAGCAGTATATGTTGATTGTAGAGTTCCGTAGCTATCTGCAAGAACAACTAAAACTTGTTCAGAATTTCCAGGGTTTGTATTTATATCAGGTATGCTTGCTAAGGTGTTATTTTCAGCTGCTTCCACTTTAGCTTGAGCATCAGCTTGGGCTTTTGCATCCGCCTCTGCTTTAGCTTGAGCATCAGCTTGGGTTTTTGCATCCGCCTCTGCTTTAGCTTGAGCATCAGCTTGGGCTTTTGCATCCGCCTCTGCTTTAGCTTGAGCATCAGCTTGGGCTTTTGCATCCGCCTCTGCTTTAACTTGAGCATCAGCTTGGGCTTTTGCATCCGCCTCTGCTTTAACTTGAGCATCAGCTTGGGCTTTTGAATCTGCTTCTGCTTTAACTTGAGCATTAGCTTGGGCTTTTGCATCTGCTTCCGCTTTAGCTTGAGCATCAGCTTCAGCTTTTGCATCTGCTGCCGTTTTAGCTAATTCAGCTTCTTTTTCTTTTAAAATCTCTTCATAATCTCTTACGCACTTTATTGTGTCTAAGATATCTTTTGTTTCTTCATTGTAATTCCCGGATTGTAATAAAGAATTGTTTTTTTGTAATTCTTTGATAATTGAGGTAGTTTGTCCACCATAAATACCATCAATATTTAGATCAAAACCAATGTTATATAAAGATTTTTGTAATGATAGAACTTCATTACCGGTTGAGTTAAGGGTTAGTAATATTTTTTCTTGGACTATTTCTTTATCAACTTCAGGAGAAGATTCTTCAATTGATTTTTGGGTATTTATAATATTTTTTGATATGGTGTTTTTTGTATTGTTACTTTCAGAAGAAATAGTAATGGTTTCTAGAGTTTCAGTAGGGTTGTTTGCTGAATTGAGTGGTGAATTAGTTTTTTGACAACTTATAAATATTGATAAAGTAAAAAAAACAAATATGAAAAAAATCATCTTTTTCAAAGTAAAATACCTCCAAATTTGATATTGATTACATTATGATAAAATTATATACTATATTAGCACAAAAATCAAAATCTTCTAGCTGTGAATAAAGTGCAGTATACCTTGATTTAAAAACTTTAGAGCCCAAAAAAGTATTGATTTACATCAATACTTTTTTGAAATAGAGACAGTTATTGTATGTTTGTTTTTTTTATGTCTTTGTAAATTTCATAGAATTTTAAAATTAATGCAATTAATAAAGCTAAATTACAAATAAGGGCAAGGGCACTTGCAGCAAAGATTGAACTTCCAAAATAGTTTTTCATATAATTATTTGTTCCAAAGAATAGAAAAGTTGTCCAAACTATTTCAATTATCATAAAAAAGCAAATAATAAGAGCATTATAGATTGCTTTGAAATCTGGTACTAATATAATAATTGCAGTTATAAGAGTACGCATTGGTACGAAAAAATAGAAAAGAGCAAAATCTATACTTTTTGGTTGGATTTTCATATAGGTTAGTACATATGTAAACCATAAAAATTCAAATAAAGTTAATATAATTACTGAAATATATAAAATTAGAAATGAAATCCCTTTTAGTATTTTTTTAAAACTATTCTTATTAGTCATTATTTCACCACTTTTTAAAATGTCTATTATTTTATCATTATTATATCACACTACATTAACATTAAATTCATAAAATAGTCAATTAATATTCATACACACTATTTTGTAATCCATTTTTAACCTATAGAATAAAAATTATCTCTAATATGTTATTATGGAATTATTTAAAAAATATGATTTTATATTGTAATCTACTACTAGAATTTGAGGAGGATTTTATGTTAAGTGTTAAGGATTTATCAAAAAAATACGACGATTTTTTAGCTGTAAATAGTTTGAGTTTTACAGTTGAAGATGGGGAAATAGCAGTATTACTTGGACCAAATGGAGCTGGTAAAAGTACTACAATTAAATGTATAACAGGATTATTGAGATACGATGGCGAAGTAAAAGTCAACGGATTTGATAACAAAGGACAAGATGCAAAGAAAATATTTGCGTACATACCAGAATCACCTTCTTTATATGATATGCTTACAATCGATGAACATATTCAGTTTATTGCAAAAGCTTACGGAATAACTGAATATAAAGAAAAAGCTGATGAGTTATTAAAGAGATTTGACTTAGAAGATAAAAGAGGTAAGTATGGAAAAGAGTTATCTAAAGGAATGATGCAGAAAGTAAGCATTTGTTGTGGATTGATTGTAAATCCAAAGGTTGTACTATTTGACGAGCCAATGATTGGCCTTGACCCAAAAGCTATAAAAGAACTTAAAAAAGTATTTATCGAATTAAAAGAAGCTGGGGCTACAGTGCTTATTAGCACACATATAATTGATAGTATTGATGAAATATGGGATAGAACATTAATAATGAATAAAGGAGAAATTGTTCTAGCTAAAACAAGAAAAGAAATTGAAGAAAGCGATGAAAACTTAGAAGATATGTTCTTTAAAGTAACGGAAAGCATTAATAATTAGCAATCTTTATTAATAATTTGCAATCTTTATTAATAATTTGCAATCTTTATTAATAATTTGCAATTTGCAATTTGCAATTTGCAATTAAGTTCAAAAGATAAGTTCAAAAGATAAGTTCAAAAGATAAGTTCAAAAGATAAGTTCAAAAGATAAGTTCTAGACAAATTAGAGGGAATTGAAAATTAGGATTAAAGGAAAATGTAATGAACAATTTGATTAATTATCTATTATGTGGATAGAATTCTAACTGTGTATAAATATTTAGACATAGAAGGAGTGCTTTTATGAAGTGTAATAGAGTGGAAGATTTGTCGGTAGAATTTGCTATACAAATTATAGAAGTGTATAAATATCTCGCTTATGAGAAAAAAGAATATATTTTATAGAAACAGTTATTAAGATCAGGTACTAGTATTGGTGCAAATGTAAAAGAAGCATTAAAAGGTCAAAGTAGAAAAGATTTTTTAAGTAAAATGTATATAGCTTTAAAAGAGGCAAATTGAACATTGCAAATTGCAAATTTGTTTTAAAAAAAAGAAGGGGGAAAACATGGGTCCTTTATTTTATATTATGAGAAGAAGTTTTATCAATCATATAAAAGATTTAAAAAATAAGCCAGCTGCTCTTATTGGGTACATATTGCTTACAGTTTTTGTTGTTGGGATGATTGTGATAGGACTTGTAATGCCTAGTGAATCTAATCAATTGCCGTCAGTAGAATTATTTGAGCTTATTGTAGCTGGAGTAGTTTTATTTATGAGTTACATATTTATTAAAGCTGGTCTTACGAATGGTGCTTCATATTTTAGACAAGCTGATGTAAACTTTGTATTTGTGTCACCGTTTTCTACGAAGAAAGTTTTGGTATATGGATTTATAAAAGAACTATATAAGACTTTTTTGATTATGTTCTTTTTTGTATTTCAAATATCAACATTAAAAAGTGCTTTTGGTGTTAAGAATTCAGGATTAATTTTAGTCTTCGGCGGACTATTTATATTAATATTTGCGTTATCAATAACTAGTATGTTAATGTACTCATTTACATCTAAATCAAAACAGGCTAAAAAAAGATTTGAATTAGGCATGAGAGGATTTATAATAATTTTAATTGTATTTTTTATGTTCTTTTTTATGCCAGATAAAGATATTTTAGGTGCTGCTGAGTCTGTATTTGCATCTAAAGTTTATGCCTTTATACCATTACTAGGGTGGACAAAGGAAATAATCATGGGTGGGATAACGGGAATAACAACGATGACCATTGTTTCAATAGTATTAATGTTTCTTTATATTGTAGGAGCTATTATGCTTATTTTAACTGTAAATGCTGATTACTATGAAGACGTTCTAAAAGCTACTGAGACCTTAGAAGAGGTATATGAACTTAAGAAACAAGGAAAACAAATGTTGTATATGAAAAATAGAAAAGTTAGAAAAGTAAAGGGAGAAATAACTGCAACAGGTGCTAAAACTATTTTCCAAAGACATATGCTTGAGTATAGAAAATCGGGATTTTTCTTTTTAGATGGAGCAACTATAGGGGTGCTTTTAGGAGGATTAATTTTTGGGTTTTCTATGAATAAAGCAGGCATGGGAATAGAACCTATGTTGTATTTTTCAATATATATGCTGTTTATATTCTCCTTCCAAGGTAAATGGATGTACGAAATATCAAAACCCTTTATATATATGATACCTGCATCTTCTGAAGCAAAAGTATTTTATGCAACTCTTGCTGAAAATATAAAACATTTTGTAGATGGAGTTATTCTATTCGTAATTGGTGGAATAATAACAAAATCAGACCCACTAACAATAGTATGTTGTATTATAGTGTTCACTAGTTTTGGGGCAGTATTCACCTACACAGATGTATGGTGTAGAAAAACTTTTGGAGGAGTGCATAGTAAAGTCTTTCAGGCGATTTTTAGAATACTTATAATGTTAGTTGTATTAGTCCCAAGTATAGCTATACAAATTTTCTTAAATATTAGATTTGAAGATTTCTTCTTTGGCAAATACTTGGGATTTTGTGGAATGATAGTTTATAATGTGATTTTAGCTGCCATATTATTGGTAACTAGTAAATCTATTTTTGAGAAATACGAAATGAAATAAAATAATTTTAAAATAATTAAAAAAAACCATTGAAAAAAATGAAAAAATGGGTAGAATATATAGTGTAGAGAAAAATAATTTTAGCAAAAATAGCCTAGAAGTTCTTACAGGTTATAATTAATTTGTAACTTCTAACCTAATAACATAAAAACCCAAGATTTTATCTTGGGTTTTTTTATGGTTGTTTTTATATTCCATTTTCTGTAGATAAAGAGAAGTTTTGAACCACAAAAGTAGCCCCTAAAATAAGTAAAGCACCAACTAGTTCATAGATAGTAAGTAATTCACCTAAAATCAAAAAGGAAAGAATTAGAGCTGAAATAGGGTCAATATAACTTAATATAGCAGCTGTTCCAGCTGAAGCTTCCTTAATGCCGCTAAAATATAAGTAATAAGCAATACCGGTATGTACAACTCCTATAATAAGGATATAAATTACTGATGTAGTATCTATAGAGTGCAGATTATTTCTATAAATTATAAAAGGAATAAGAACAATTAAAGAAGAAAATAATTGTATTTTAGTTCTTGTTATATTTGAAAAGCTTTTAACTAAGTTGTTTAGAATTATAACGGAGCAATAAAAAACAGCAGCAGCCAAGCCGAAAACAATGCCTTTATCATTTATTGCATTAAATTCTCTAATATCAAAGTTACCTGTAATAATAATAAAAAGCCCATACATTGAAATTAATACACTAACCAATTTAAATAAATTAAAGGGTTCTTTTAATATTAATGGAGCAACTAAAATTACAAGTACCGGAGCAAAATAATAAGATAGAGTAGCATTTGCAATGGATGTCATTTTATAAGCTTGGAATAGCAAAACCCAATTAAAACCCATGGCTACACCTGATAGTATTAGCAATAGCAAATCTTTGTTATTTGACTCTTTGTTTATAAATCCAAAATTTTGAGAGTTTGGAAGTTTTATATCTAAAAAGCCTGTACCATTGGAAATTACATCGAAACTGTTTGTTCTCGATTTTAAATGAGTAAATCTAGAAAACAAACCAATAATTATATAAAAAAATGATGCTATTAGTGCTCTGAAAAAAGCAATTTCCATAGCTGGTAGATTAATATTTTTCACAAAAAGTCCTAAACTACCCCAAATAATCATTGCAAGAATAATTTTAATAGATGATTTCATAAAAAGCCCCCTTTTCGTTAAGAATATTATATTATAAAAACTTGTCCAAAAGAAGAGAAATATGTGTTTTATAAATTATTTATAAAGAGCGTAAAAGAGTAGTTTTGTATGAATTTACTATTAATGATGTTGTTAATTATTAAAGTAAATAGTAAAATAGTATTGTATAAGAAAATAAATGTAGAAATTTGTAGAAAATATTTGTGGGTTTTTTATAGTAGTATAAATTTAAAAAAATATTGGTAATAATGAAAGGAAATGCAGAGCTATGAAAAAAATAATTGTTTTGGTTTTAATGGTTTCAATATTAAGTGGATGCTCATTAATAAAAGGCGATAAAGCAAAACAAATGAATGGTTTTGACGATAGTAATTCCGATAATGAAGAGAGCCTTGAAGTAATTAAAGGAAATGATAGTTTTTACGTTGTTATAGATTCAGAAAACTTACCTAATATTTCAAACTATAATAGTAATGAAGGATTTATATATTTTTCAAGTGATGCTGATGATATTTCAAAAATTAATCTAGAAAATGGAGAAATATCTCAAGTTTTAAATGAGAAAGCATTGGATTTAATTGTTATAGAGGATAGGCTCATATATAAAAAAGAGAATAATAAAATAGTAATTGTTAATCTAGAAAGTGGAGAGAAAGTAACAGAGATAACATTAGAGATTGCTTTTGATTTTGTAACCTTAGAAGGTGATGATTTATATTATATTGAAGCTAACAATTTGAAAAAGAAAAATATTATTAGTGGAAAAGAAGAAATAGTATTCCAGTTTGGAAGTCTTAATATTAGTATAGATGAATTTCTTGGCAATAAATTCGATAAATTGTTCTATAAATATAGGACAGAAGGTCATATTATGATTGGTTATTTTGATTTAGAGCAGGGTGAATGGATAGATTTAGCATCTATAGACAGTGATAAAGTACCTAGAAATGTTTTTAATATACAAAATGATTATGTGTATTTCATAGAAGTTTCATCAACAGCAACATTAAAAAAGATGGATTCCACAGGTAATATTAAAACGGAATTAACTAGTATAGATATTAAAGATTTTATGATAGAAAATAATCATTTGTACATTATGATAAATGATGGAATGTATAGTGATTTGTATCTTGTTGAAGGAGAGAATAAAACTTTAATAGAGAAAGATGTTATAGAATCAGAAATATCTTATGATGAGATATATTTTGTAAAAGTAGTAGAGGAAAATAATAGTTTGGATTGGTCCGTTTGGAAGGCTAATTATAAAGGTGAAAATAAATGTCCTATATTAAATTTTGATGATAAAATAATTAATGGATTGAAAGTTACAAATGAAGATATTTATGTAGCTCTGCAGGATGAAATTAGTGTTTATAGTAAATTCTTAGAGCCACTTTACCAAATAGATGGCTACAAATTAGCATTAACAAAAGCAGGAGAATGTATTTACTTTATGGGTGATAATAATAGACAAAAGATATTTGCACCTGTTTTTTTAGAAGATGGCAATACATCGAATGAAGCCAAAGATGTAGAAAATGATGTTGATACTGAAGAAGTTGAAAACCCTGTCAGTGTAGATACGGAAGATAATACTGAAATAGGTAATAATACTGAAACAGATGAAGATATATTAAGTGATGATGAATTTAAGATAAATGAATTGATTCATAACTTTGATTATGAATGGGAAAATTTCGCTAATGATAGTGTCAATGAAGTAGAAAAATACTTGACTAAAGATTCAAAAGTTCATAGTTTTATAGAAAATTTTGATTCGGATAATATTGAAGAGGAATTTATACAAATTCGAGTTGACGATGTGAAAGTAAATGGAAATAACGCTGAAGCATATGTATATGAAAAAATTAAAAAGACAACTGGAGACAATGAAAAAATTGTTGAATACAATTGGATATATTATGTGGAAAAAGTTGATGGAGAGTGGCTTGTTGATACTTATAAAAAACAATAATAAATTCGAATGCATAATATAAATTCGAATACACAATATAAATTCGAATGCACAATGCACAATGCACAATGCACAATTGAGGAGGAAATTTTTTAGCGGAGCTAAAAAATTTCTTTTGTTTTATAAAAGAATAAAACCTAAATCTAATGAAATCAAAACCAAACCAAATCAAAGCATATCAAACCAAAGCATATCAAAACCAAATCAAAACAAAGACTAAAACCAAAGCTAAAACCAAAGTTAAAACCAAAGCTAAAACCCCAAATAAAGCAATAATAATAAAAGAAAAGAACAATAAAAACTAAAACAAATTAATAAACCAACGAATAAATTAATGAATCAATAAGCGAATAAATAAGCTAATAAATAAGCTAATAAATACGCTAATAAATACGCGAATAAAAAATAACGACTACTAATAAGTAGTTATTAGTAGTCGTTATTTTTAAGAAATTGTTTCATGTTTTTAAAATTAATTAAAGATTTTCAGAGGAACGAAGAAAATCATCAATAATTGTGCATTGTGCATTGTGCATTGTAAATTGTGCATTGCTCTTAAAGTATCGATCTTAAGTTACTCTGAAAGATAATCTAGTGCTATATTTGACATTACAGCAGAGGCATTATGAAGAATATCTTCATCAACGTTAAAATGAGGATTGTGTTGAGTAGCTGTGATGTTTTTTTCTTTATTATAGTTTCCTACTAAGAAGAAGGAACTTGGGACCTTTTGGGCGAAGTATGCAAAATCCTCTCCACCCATTGATGGGTTTTGTATATCAATTATATTTTCTTCTCCGATTATTTTACTTGCTGATTTTTTTATTAGCTCAGTTATTTTAGCGTCATTTATAAGGGATGGATACTCAAAACTATAATCAAAATTATATTTTCCGTCATGAGCTTCTACAATGCCTTTTATTATGTTTTCCATTTGTTTTGGCATCCACTTTCTTAAGTCAGGTGAAAAAGTTCTTACAGTACCAGCTAATTCTACTTTCTCAGGGATTATATTGTGTGCTGAGCCTGCGTTGAACTGTGTTATTGATAGAACAGCAGGTTCTAGTGGGTCTACATTTCTACTTACTATAGTTTGCAAAGCTGAAAACACTTCATTGGCTATAGCAATAGGATCTATAGTAAGGTCAGGATGAGCAGCATGGCCTCCTTTACCTGATATGGTGATATGGAACATATCGGGAGAAGCCATAAGAGCGCCGGATTTAACACCTATCTTTCCAGCTTCAATTTTGCTCCAAACGTGGGCACCTATAGCTGCATCTACCTTAGGGTTATCTAAAATACCAGCATTTATCATCCTTTCTGCTCCACCTTCTACTTCTTCGGCAGGTTGAAAACAAAATTTGATATTGCCGTGAATATATTCTTTCATTTCAGCTAAAATCATAGCAGTTCCTAAAAGCCAAGTGGTATGAGCATCATGGCCACAGGCATGCATTTTTCCTGGATATTTTGATTTGTACGCTACATCGTTTAACTCCATCATTTCTAAGCAGTCCATATCTGCTCTTATAAGTAAAGTCTTCCCAGGGTGAGATCCTCTTAAAACCCCAATTACTCCTGTCACACCTACATTAGTGGTAACTTCTAATCCTAATTTTCTTAGCTCTTTTTCAACCAAAGAAGAAGTTCTTATTTCTTGCAATCCAACTTCAGGATGTGCGTGAATATCTCTTCTTATTTCTACTAGTTTCTCATTTATTGCTAACGCTTTTTTCATAATTATATCTTTGTACATAATTTGACCTCCTGAGTATAGTTCTATTAAGGATATTATATCACTTCAAACTCTACTATTCACATTATATAAGCAAAAAAGAGCATGATTAGCAATGTGCAATGTGCAATGTGCAATTTGCAATTTGCAATTGATGTTGAGTTTCTTCCTTTTGGTCAGAAACTCTTTGATTAGTTCAAAGAAATTTAAAGATTAAAGGACTAAAGGATTATAAGGTAGACGGTGGGATAAGATTAGTGTAGAATTTATTATTTTTATTTAATATTTTTAGAAAAAAATAAAAAAAGATTATAAAATACTTGATTTTTTAATTAAAATATAGTAAACTTAAATTAAGTTTTAAATGACATTTAATTTTGATTTAAAACTTATAAAAACTCAACATATACTCACATAATTAAGCTTTTTAGTTTTGATTTAATTATTTCTCGGTATTAGCGATTAAAGTCTAATACTCAAAATTAGGTGCTTTGTTTATGTAGTGCAACCATTTCATCAGATGATGAAATACCTGACATTAAAAGTGTAGCGGATTTCTACACTGGCACTATATAAACGAGGCACTTTTTTAATGAAATGCACAATGCACAATGTACAATGCACAATTAAGGATGATTTTTTTAGCGGGGCTAAAAAAATCTTTTATTTTGTAAAGATTTAAAGATTTAGACAATAAGACAATAAAACAATTTAATAATTGAATGATAAAATATGAAAGAGTAAAGAAGTATTTATAATATTTAATTTTTTTTTTATAAAATACTTGATTTTTACGTTTAAAAGTAGTAAACTTAAATTAAGTTTTAAATGTAATTAAAATTTATATTTAAAACTAAGGAACTAGAGAAACATAGTTTTTAGTTTTTAGTTTTTAGTTTTTGATTTAATTGACAAGAAAATATTAGTGATTAAAATCTAATATTAAAAAAAATAGGTACTTTGTTTATGTAGTGCAACCATTTCATCAGATGATGAAATACCTGACATTAAAAGTGTAGCGGATTTCTACACTGGCACTATATAAACGAGGTACTTTTTTAATGAAATGTACAATGCAAAATTCCAATGCACAATGCACAATGCACAATGCACAATTAAGGATGATTTTTTTAGCGGAGCTAAAAAAATCTTTTATTTTGTAAAGATTTAAAGATTTAAAGATTTAAAGATTTAAAGATTTAAACAATAAAATAATAAAATAATAAAATAATAAAACGGTAGCCTGTTTCAAAATAACATTTTGAGATGGGCTATTTGATGTTTTTAGTATTTTGGTTATGGTTTGTAGTAGATTGATTATATGCTGATTAAATTAAAGGTTTTCTGACCATAGGGAAGAAAATCATCATTAATTGTGCGTTGTAAATTGTGCATTGTGCATTAAAAAAAAGATGCCGTAGGGCATCTTTTTAAAACTACATCATAAGTGGAGAACCAGGTCCTAATGGCAATTTAAAGAAGTACCAAAGTAATAATTGGATTGTCCATACAACGAAGAATACAAGTGTGTATGGTAACATATTTGCTATTAGGGTACCCATTCCAAGGTTTTTATCATATTTTTTCGCAAAAGCAACTAATATTGCAAAGTATGGTAATAGAGGAGTGATTACATTTGTAACTGAATCACCAATTCTATAAGCCATTTGAGTTAAAGCAGGGTGGAAGCCTAGTAGCATAAACATAGGAACAAATATTGGTCCTAGTATAGCCCATTTAGCTGAGCAACTTCCTACTAATAAGTTAAGTAAAGCTCCTATTATAATGAAACAAATAAGTAATACTGGAGCTGGTGCGCCTAAGTTTTGCAAGAAATTAGCACCTTTTATTGCAAGTATAATACCTAAATTTGACCAACTAAAGTAACTTATAAACTGAGCTATTACAAAAGAAAGGACAATGTATGGACCCATTTCTGACATAGCTTGACCTAAGTAACCAACAGTATCTTTGTCACTCTTTATGCTTCCTGATACTTTACCATAAACATAACCAGGGATAAAGAACATTAAAGTGATTATTGGAACTAAACCTTTCATAAGTGGAGAAGAGAAAGCTATTAAAGAGCCAGTTTCTGGTTCTCTTAGTAATCCACCTTGAGGAATAGCAAGTGCAAGTAATACAATTATGAAAATTAAAACAGATAGACCAGCATATTTTAAAGCTTTAGTTTGCTTAGCAGTTACTTCTTCAATATCATCTACAGCAATATCATCGCCACTACCCATTCTTGGAATAACTACTTTATAAGTTACCCAAGTTGCTGCAGCGGTTATTGTGAATGTAGATACGATAAGGAAGTACCAGTTACAAGCGGGAGTGATTTGGAAATTTGGATCTAAGATTTGTGCAGCTGATTGAGTGAAACTAACTACTAAAACATCTAAAGAGTTTACAGCTAAGTTTGCACTAAATCCACCAGCAACTGCGGCATATGAAACCATCATACCAACGATAGGATTCATTCCTACAGCTGAGAATAGCATTGCAGCAAGTGGAGGCATTACTATAAATCCAGTATCTCCAGCTGCATTTGCCATAATTGATACGAAAATAACGATTACTACTACAAATGGGCCTCTTACATCTCCAAGAGTTTTTCTAAGCAGGGCAGAGAAAAATCCAGTTTTTTCAGCAAGACCAACACCAAGTATACTTACTAAAACAAGAGCTAAAGGTGCGAAGCTAGAAAAGTTACTAACGGCATTCATAAGCATTTGTTGTATACCAGATTTAGATAATAAATTTACAGATGTAATAGTTTCACCAGTTAATGGGTGAACAGCCGACACGCCAGCTAATGAACAAATAAGAGAAACTACAAGTACAATTGCTGTAAGCCAAACGAATAAAGTAAGTGGTTCAGGTAATTTGTTTCCAGCTCTTTCAAGGCCGTCTAAAAACTTGTCAAAGCCTGTTTTCTTTTTTACTTCTGTTGAATTTGATGCTTTCATAAAAAATCCCCTTTTTTTATTATATATTAAGCAGCCTAATTTTATTATCAGATCTACTTGAATACTAGATAACCCTTTTTAAAAAACATTGTGTGAAGTTTGGAAAGTGCAATGTGCAGTGAAAACCTTTAAACCTAAAATCAAAAACATTAAGATCTAAAAATCTCAAAATGATGAAATGGTAAGTAGTCAAAGTACTAGATCATTTAAATGTTAAAGCGTTAAAGAATTAAAGCATTAAAGCATTAAAGCAATAAAGTGCTAAAGGTCAGAAAAATTAAAACCTTAATTTGGCATAGACGATTTTTGTTTTTATGAGAAATTGATAAGATGCAATTTCTTATTATTTACGGTCTTGTTCATTAAGGTTTTAATCTCAAAGCTCTTAATCTCTTAAATCTTTTAACTTCACTCTGCACTCTGTACATTGCACTCTAATGTTTTAAAAAGTACTCTGTGTTTTATTTAGAAAGGTAGTTCACTGCAGCTATGCTCATTACAGCAGATGCTTTGTATAGAATATCCTCATCAATATTAAAGTGAGGGTTATGAAGTGAATAAATTGCATTTTTTTCTTCATTATAAGTTCCTACTTGGAAGAAAGTAGCAGGTACTTTTTGCGCAAAGTAAGAGAAATCTTCTCCACCCATTGTAGGTTTTGGAATTTCAACTACGTTATCTTCTCCAAGAAGTTCTATACTGGATTCCCTTACTAAATTAGTCATTTCTACATCATTTATAACTGGTGGATAGTATGGAGTATAATTGAATTCATAGGTAGCACCGTGAGCTTCTGTTATACCTTTTACTATTTGTTCCATTTTTTTAGGAACCCATTCTCTCATTTCGTTTGTTAAAGTTCTTACTGAGCCAGAAAGTTGTGCTTCATCTGGAATTATATTGTGAGCTGTTCCAGCGTTGAACATAGTTACAGATAAAACTACTGGTTCTAGTGGATCAGATTTTCTACTTATTATAGTTTGGAAAGCAGTATATATTTCAGAGGCAATAGCTATAGGATCTATAGAAATATTTGGTATGGCTGCATGTCCGCCTTTTCCTAATATTTTTAATGTGAACATATCAGGGGCTGCCATCAATGAACCGGATTTAACTCCTATTTTACCAGCGGCAATTGTAGGCCAAACATGAGCGCCTATTGCTGCATCTACTTTTGGATTTTCTAAAGCTCCATCTTTTATCATTCTATCAGCGCCACCGGCAGTTTCTTCTGCTGGTTGGAAACAGAATTTAACGTTTCCGTGGAGCTTGTCTTTCATTTGAGACAAAATCATAGCTGAACCTAAAAGCCAAGTAGTGTGAGCATCGTGTCCACAAGCATGCATTTTGCCTGGATTTTGTGATTTGTATTCAACATCATTTAATTCCGTCATTTCTAAGCAGTCCATATCAGCTCTCATCAATATTGTTTTGCCAGGATAATCACCTTTTAGTGTTGCTACTATTCCAGTGACTCCTACATTAGTTCTTACATCGAGACCTAATTTTTCTAATTTTTCAGCTAGTATGCCAGTAGTTCTTATTTCTTGTAGGCCTACTTCTGGATGAGCGTGAATATCTCTTCTAATAGATATTAGTTCATCTTTTATCTCGGTTGCTTTTTCCATAATTAAATCTTTATACATTTTTGAAAGACTCCTTTTTATTTTACTTCAATTATATTGAATATAATAATTTTTATGTATTGACTATCATTTAAATATGCAAAAATATAGTAGAAATGCATAATTACACTTAGAATTATAGAAAGATAATAAATGGATGTCAATAGTAATTGACTAAAAAATTAACATATTGTTAATGAAAGTTTTAAAGACATGTTAATTATTTAATAAAAGTATAAAATATTTAATAAAAATAAATAAAAATAGAAAATGAGAATAAATTTAGAGAAAAATGTAAAAAAACTTATGTGCTGTGCATTAAATTAAAACTACATTCCCCAAACATCAGAGTTAGTAGTTGAAATTGCAGTTGCACCTGCATTTAAAGCGGCAATTGCATCTTCTTTTTCGCATACTAAGCCACCTGCAATTACAGGTATGCTAATTTTATCCATAACCCAACCAATTACTTTAGGCATACAACCTGGTAGTATTTCAATACAATCAGGTTTTGATTGAGATATTAATTTATCTAAGTTATGAAAAGACATGGAATCAACTAAGAAAAATCTATGAATTGCAAAGATATTGTGTGCTTTTGCAGACCGTATCATATTTGCTTTTGTGCTAATTATTCCATCTGCATTGGTATGTTTTTTAACAAAATCTATAACGACATCTTTATTAGAACTGCCTTCAAGTAAATCAACATGGATAAAGGCAAATTTATTACAAGCCTTAACTTTTTTCACTATATCACCTATATTAACTATAGTTCCATAAAGAATAAAGACAACATTACAATCAGATTCAATTACTTTTTTTAAACCTTCATCGTCTTTAATACATGCGACAATAGGGTTTTCTTCAAGTGACTCCAAAAATTTTTTTTTCATATAATCATCATCCTTTTTATTATTATTTTTAGGATACTATAATATTAAGTTTAATTTATGTAGCTTAATTATACATAAGAATCTATTTAATTAATAGTACCCTTTTAAACTATTGCATAAAATTGAAATATAGTAGTATTTTTCTAATACATATTATTAAGTTCAGAAAGTAAGGTTGATTTTATACATTCATTATAAATCATCAATTCGTTAAAACAGCATCAATAAAAAAAGTAATTAAAAATTAAAAAAACTATTGACAAGCAATGAAAACGATTATATACTTAACTTAGTTACTAGAGTATAGAGGAAAGTAACTCCTGACGGGAGTATACTTTCCTTTTTTTTACGCTCATTTACGGTAACTTATTACAAAAAAAACTCTTTATATAATAAATGTATAAAGAAGTAAATAAATAGGGGGAATTGTAATGAATATAACAGATTTTAAAATGGATTTCTTTTCTTTGAAAGGTAAAAATGCAATCGTAACTGGAGGTAATTCTGGTTTAGGTCAAGCATTTGCATTAGCCTTAGCAAAAGGTGGAGCTAATTTATTCATTCCAAGCATTATGGAAGATGACGGAACAACAAAAGAGTTAATTGAAGCTGAAGGCGTTAAAATGGAATTTATGAAAGCTGATATAACAGAAAAAGGAATGCCAAAAAAAATAATAGAAAGTTGTGTTGAAACTTTTGGTTCAATTGATATTTTAGTTAACTGTGCTGGTATTTGTAAAATAGCTGAAGTACTTGATTTTGGAAGAGATGAGTGGGATCCAATGATAAGTGTTAACTTAACAGCAGCATTTGAGTTAAGCCATGAAGCAGCTAAATTTATGATTCCACAAAAAAGCGGTAAAATAATAAATATATGTTCATTATTTTCTTTCTTAGGAGGACAATGGTCTCCGGCTTATGCTGCAACTAAACACGGATTAGCAGGATTCACAAAAGCATATTGCGATGAACTTGGACAATACAATATTCAAGTAAATGGTATAGCACCAGGATATTATGCAACAGATATAACTTTAAAAACAAGAAGTAATCCAGAAACTAACCAAAGAGTACTTGACCATATTGCAGCAGATAGATGGGGAGAAACTATGGATTTAATGGGAACTACAGTATTCTTAGCTAGTAGAGCATCTGACTATGTAAACGGACATATATTAGCAGTTGATGGTGGATACTTGGTAAGATAGTTTCAGGGCAATGCACAATGTACAATGCACAATGCACAATGCACAGGATAAAGAAAATGCACAATGCACAATGCACAGGATAAAGAAAATGCACAGTGCACAATGCACAATGCACAATTGCGGATGATTTTGCTACGCAAAATCTTTGAATTAATTAAATAATTAAAGATTATCCACCACAGAGACAGAAACATCCACAATTGCAAATTGTTTAAGATCTAAGGTTTAAGGTCTAAGGTTTTAATTGCAAATTGCACATTGCAAATTGCAAATTATCTAAGGTTTAAGGTTTAAGATCTAAGGTCTAAGGTTTTAATTGCAAATTGCACATTGCAAATTGCAAATTATCTTTTAAAAAGAAGGGTTGTTGAGAAGATGACTAAAAAATATATTATTGGTGTTGATGGGGGTTCTCAAAGTTCTAAGGTTGTAATTTTTGATCTTGAAGGTAATATTGTTTGCGAAGGAAAACAAGCTTTAAAACCTATGCATTTAGCTGAGCCAACTGTAGTAGAACATCCTGATGATGATTTGTGGGATTCTATTATTGTTGCAAGTAAAAGAGCGATGGAGAATTTCAAAGGAAATGTTGAAGATATAGCTGGGTTAGGATTATGTACTATTCGTTTTTGTAGATGTTTATTAAAAGCAGACGGTACACTAGCTCAACCTGCTATGAGTTGGATGGATGCAAGAGTATCAAGACCTCACGAACAAACAAATCCTGAAGTAGCTTATGTTACTACTACATCAGGATATATCACTCATAGATTTACTGGGAATTTTAATGATACAGCAGCAAATTATCAAGGTGTTTGGCCTATGGATACAGATACTTGGCAGTGGATTGAAGATGAAGAAAAGTTCAATTGTTATAATATCCCAAGAGAAATGCTATTCAATTTACAAATGCCAGGATCAATTCTAGGTACTGTAACAGAAAAAGTAGCTAAAGCTACAGGTATACCTGCTGGAATTCCAGTAGTTGCAACCTCTAATGATAAAGCTGTTGAAGCATTAGGCGCAGGTACTTTATCAGAAAAAACTGCTCTTATATCTTTGGGTACATATATAGCGTCTATGATACATGGCCATGATAATCCAAAGAATACAAGCAATTTCTGGACTAACTTTGCATCAACTCCAAATAACTATCTGTATGAAAGCTTTGGTATTAGAAGAGGTATGTGGACAGTTAGTTGGTTTAAAGATATTTTAGGTGAGGATGTTGTTGATAAAGCAAAAGAACAAGGTATTGCACCTGAAGAATTGTTAAATAGGGAAGCTTCTGACGTTCCAGCTGGTAGTGATGGACTTATGACAATATTAGATTGGCTTGCGTCACCAAGTGAACCATATAAAAAAGGATTAATGATAGGCTTTGATGGCCGTCACAAAAGAGGACATATGTATCGTTCTATATTAGAAGGAATTGCCTTAACTATGAAAAATCATATTGATGGAATGTGCGAGGAACTTGGCATTAAACTTGAAAATATAGTTGTATCTGGTGGTGGCTCTAATAGTGATTTGTTTATGCAAATTTTCTCTGATATATTTGGACTTCCTGCTTCAAGAAATGTTGTAAATGGTTCAGCAAGTTTAGGATCAGCAATTTGTGTTGCTGTTGCTACAGGAGTGTACAAAGATTATGAAGAGGCTATAGAAAAAATGGTTAAAATAAGAGATACTTTCCAGCCAAATTTAGATAATACAGACTTATACAATAGAATGAATAATGAAGTATACAAAAATATTACTGTTCATACTGATGAAATATTGAAAAAATCGTATCCTATTTTTAAGTAATTTTTAAAATTATTTGAATTTTTAGAAAAATAAACATTGACAAGTTATAATAAATATTGTATATTTAAGTTAGTTACTAGAGCGCAGAGAAAAGTAACTTCCAATTGGAAGGTTACTTTTCTCTGTTTTTTTGTGTAAAAAAATAACAAACAATAATTAATGATTAATTTAGAATCAAAAGATAATAGCCGGCTAGTTTTGTTAGTTAATGATTAATAAATAAAAGTGAGGGGTTAAATTATGAGTTTAAGTAGAGAGCAGATTGTAGAAGATTTAAAAGGAATATTACCAGTAGAGAGAGTTATTACTGATGAAGAAGTATTAAAAAGAAGTAGTCATGACCGTTTTAGAAAACTTCAAGATATACATGAAATTTATGAAATGCCAATACCAGCTGCTGTTGTAAAAGTACATAGTACTAAAGAAGTAGCAAGCCTTTTAAAATATATGAATAAAAACAAAATAAATGCTGTACCTAGAACTGGTGCATCTGCTACAGAAGGCGGACTTGAAACAGCAGTTGAAAATTCAGTTGTTATTGATGGTTCTGAAATGAATGAAGTAATAAAAATTGATGAGAAAAACATGCAAGTAACAGTTCAGTGTGGTGTTCCACTACAAGAAATTGAAGACAAATTACGTGAAATGGGACTTACAACAGGCCATTCTCCACAATCAAAACCACTTGCCCAATATGGTGGACTAGTTGCTACAAGAAGTATTGGTCAATTTTCTACTTTCTATGGTGCAATTGAAGATATGGTAATTGGGTTAGAGGCAGTATTCCCAAATGGTGAAATTACAAGAATTAAAAATGTTTCAAGACGTGCAGCAGGTCCTGACATTAGACATATAATTATTGGAAATGAAGGAGCTCTTTGTTTCATAACAGAAGTTACAATTAAAATGTTTAAATACTATCCAGACAATAATCACTATTATGGATATACATTAGACAATATGGAAACTGGTTTTGAAGTTTTAAGAGAAGTAATGGTAGAAGGATACAGACCGTCAGTTGCTCGTTTGTATGACCCTGATGATGCAGATTACCATTTCCACTGGGCAGATAGTAAGTGTGTATTAATATTCACTACAGAAGGACCAAAAGAAATATCACAAGTAACAGGAGACGCTATACAAAAGATCATTGAAAAACATGATGAATGTGTAAGAGTTGATGATAAATTAATTCAAGTATGGTTTGAAAACTTAAACTGGGACCCAGCTAAAGTTGCAGAAGAAAGAGTAGAAATCATTGAAACTAATAATATGGGATTCACAACAGAAGTTTCAGGTACTTGGAGTAACATACATGACATATACAAATCAGCTGTTGAAAGAATAAGAAATGAAGTTCCAGACCTTACATTAGTAGGTGGACACTCATCTCATAGTTATATGAATGGTACAAACTTATACTTTGTATATTACTATAATCTTGTTGATTGCAGTCCAGTAGAAGAAATGACAAAGTATCACGACGCAATTCAAGATATTATTTGTGAAGAAACATTAAGATATGGTGGTTCAGTAGTGCATCATCATGGTGTAGGAAAACACAGAACCCACTTTATAAAAGACGAGCATGGTTCAGCTTACTGGCTTCTTGAAACATTAAAGAAATCTTTTGATCCAAATGGAATTATGAATGCAGGAACTATATTACCACTAGACAAATAGGAGTGTTTGAGCACTATGGATATATTAGTTTGTTTTAAAGTAGTGCCTGACTTAGATATGCTATCTCAAAGTGACTGGATTGTTTCTAGTCACTGTGAGGTAGATACTAGCTTTGTAAAACCAATGTTCAATCTTTATGATGAAGCTGCATTAGAATTGGTTCTTAAGCTAAGAGATAAGGTACAGGATGAAAAATTAAATACTACAGCTTTTACAATAGGAAATAGCAATGTTGATAGATTTTTAAAGAACTTATATTCTTTGAAATATGACGAAGCAGTTAGAGTTGATTTAAAAGAAGATATAAGATTTAATTCTTCTTTTGTAGCAAAGATGATTGCAAAATACATTGATAGCAAAAGGGATATTGAAGATAACAATAGAGTAATTGTCCTTGGAAATCAAAGTGGTGTAGGAGATAATGGGAAAACTCCCTTTATACTAGCAGAAATCCTTGGTATACCTTGTATATCAGGAGTAACAGCTATATCACCAGCTGAGGAAGAAAATTGTCTTACAGTAACTTCATCTACAGATGATTCTGAAATAATTCAAGTTGTGAGTACACCGGTGATTTTATCAGTTGGAAATGTTCAGAATGCTTATATTAGGGTTCCAACATTAAAAGATAAAATGGCAGCTAAGAAAAAGGAAATAAAAATAATAGATTTAGCTAATTTAGGAATAGATAAAGTTAAAGAAGAAGAGGAAAACGATATAGAGCTCGTAGAACTTTATTACGATAAAGAAGAAAGAATTTGTGAAATCATAGAAGGTGAAAACCTAAAAGAAAAAGCAAAAAAACTCTATGAAAAGCATTTGAAAGAGAGGTTGACACCATGAGGATAGCGATAGTATTAAATGGATGTTCCACCTTATTAAATAAACAGATAGAAGAATTGAATAGTTTTATATATAGATTTCTAGACAAGAAAGATGAAATCGAAGCTTGGATTTTAGTAGATAGAGAAATTAGTATTAAAGAAGATAATCAAAAGAAAAATAAAAGCATCGAAGAAGGAATTAAATTAATAGATAGAATAAATAGTGTGAAATTCATAAGAACTCAAAAAAGTTATTTAGCAGAAGCCTATTTGGATAGTATAGAAAAAACTTATGAAATGAATAAACCTGATTTATTAATATTCGGAAGTGGTCAATTTGGTTGTGAAATGTCTGTGAGGCTATCTTATAGATTACAAGGATCTTCTTGTATAGGAGTGAAAAACTTAAATATAGAAGAGGATAGGGTTTTAGTTGAAAAGCTAGTTTATTCTAATAATCTTACAGCAAAATTATTAATGAAAAAAAGACCTTATTGTATATCAATTGCAAAAGGATTTAAAGATAAAATTGAAGTGTTAGATAAATTGCCTAGATTTATTGAATTAGATTATAATGCGAATATTTCTTATCCTTGGATAAAAGCTTGCAAAGTAAAATTGAATGAGAAAGAAGAGGGATTAACTTCTTCAGATATAGTCATTGCAGTAGGAAGAGGTATTGGCAA
Source organism: Clostridium sp. DL1XJH146 (assembly GCF_054819755.1). NCBI lineage: Bacteria > Bacillati > Bacillota > Clostridia > Eubacteriales > Clostridiaceae > Clostridium > Clostridium sp. DL1XJH146. Next base: position 451 of record NZ_JBTVVN010000048.1, on the reverse strand, counting down.
TAAAGAAAATATAAAACAAATAGAAGAATTAGCCGAAATGATCGGTGGAGAAGTTGGTGCTAGTCGTCCGGTTGTTATGAGTGCATGGACTGATATGAATAAACTAATTGGTGCATCAGGAAGTATTATTTCTCCGGAAATACTCATTGTAATAGGTGTATCTGGTGCAGCAGCATTCCAGATAGGCATTGAAAAAAGCAAATGGATTGTTGCAATTAATAAAGATGATAGGGCACCTATACTTAAAGGCGCAGATGTTGCTGTTATTGGAGAATATAGAGAAGTAGTGGAAGAGATAGTTAAAATGCACAATGCACGATGATTGAAAAGCAAATGCACAATACACAATGCACAATGCACAATGCGTAAAAACAAATGCACAATGCAGTGCGTCCAGCTAAGCTGGACCATACTAACTGATGAAAGTTCAGTCGAGGTAATTGCCAAGAAG
>NZ_JBTVVN010000047.1:0-23274 GCF_054819755.1 Clostridium sp. DL1XJH146 | reverse complement strand
TTTACTAATAATTATATAATATTTTATTACATTTTTGGATTAATTTATCTCGAAATATTTTTACTCGTTAAAGCTGATTGATATTTTTGTTTATTTCTTTAATAAGTGTCAATACTTACTATTGTGACTTATTTTCATAAGAGGAGTGTTTTACAATAATGCTTTAGTTCAACAACATTAGTAATAAATCATACTTGATAATCAATTATTTTTATATAAACTAAAAGCTTTAGAAAAAAATGAAAGGGATGTGCTATGAGTAAAAAGGAAAAGTATATTGGATCATTAGTTTTAGTTGTAATAATAGGCTTTTTTTCAATATTAGGCTATTATATTAGTTATAATGATAATATAGACAATACTGATATAAGTGAAGAAGATATTTTTGAAGAAGAAGAAGTAAAAGAAAATAGTACAAATAATTCTTTTGAAAAAAAAGAAAATCAGATTTTACTAGATAATTCTCAAGAGGAAGATGTAGAAGAACTTAAAAATGATGAATTTATATTTGTAGAAATAAAAGGGCAGGTTAATAAACCAGGTGTTTATAAGATAGAAAAGAACAGTAGAATTAATGATTTAGTAGAGGAAGCGGGCGGATTTAATGAAATGGCTTATACAATGAATATATGTCTTGCAGAAAAACTTGAAGATGAAGAGACTGTTATTGTATTTAATAAAGATGAATATTCAGAAACTTTAGAACTGCAAAGTGTTCTTAAAAATAATAGTTCTAGTGAAGATAGTACAATTAATGAATCTAAGAATGAAAATGAAAGTGGGAAAATCAATATAAATACAGCAAATAAAGAAAAGCTAAAAGAATTACCTAATGTTGGAGATGTAACAGCTGATAATATTATTAAATATCGAGAAAGTGTTGGAGAATTTAAGGAAATTGAAGATATTATGAATGTTACAAGAATTGGTGATAAGACATTTGAAGATTTTAAAGAATTCATTTGTGTGAATTAATTTAATTAGGAAGGTATATGCTAATTTTTATAGAATATTATTTATATAAGCACTAAATTTTTGAGAATAAATATAATAATATAAGAACAATTTTTAAGGTGGTTTTTATGAAAAAATTAGATTCTCAAAAGCTTGATGTTACATTTTTGCCAGGGGTAAATGAATGGGAGCCGATTGTACCTAGATGTTATACTTTAACTCATTCAGACTTTACAGGCAAGTTGTTTTTATCTATTGGATTATATTATGATTATGTAAAAATTGGATATTTAAGAGATGAAGTTTTAGGTAAATGGTTATTTAAGAATAAAAAATTTATTTTAAACATTTATTTATATGTAAATGGAGAAAAATCAATAACAGAAGCAAAAATAAGAGATTATTTTTTTAGAAAAGAATTAGTGCTAGCGCTAGAAGCTATAAGGTATGGTGACTCAAAATTCTTCGAATGCCATAATTTTTTGGACAAAGCTCCTGTAATTATTCATTTTAATTCTAAATTTGACAAATACAATAAAGAGGAACATTGGGGAATTGTAGGGGACTATAAATAATGGAGGTATAGCAATTGTTTGTAGATGTGATGAACTCTGGAACAAAGATAGAAAAAAGTAAATTAAGTGATAAAAGTGTGGTTATAATTGATGTTTTAAGGGCAACTTCTACAATAATTACTGCTTTAGTTAATAAAGCAAAATGTGTGATTCCAGTATCAACAGTAGAAGAAGGTTGGGAAATACATCATAAATTAGAAGAAAACAGTGTTATATTAGGTGGAGAGAGAAAGGCAGTTCAAATACAAGGATTTACCCTTGGTAATTCCCCATTGAATTATAAAGAAGAAAAGGTAAAAGGTAAAACAGTAGTAATTACTACCACTAATGGTACTATAGCTATTAAAGAAAGTGTAGGAGCTGATAATATATATATTGGAGCTTTGTTAAATGCTTTTTCAGTAGCAGAAAAGATTTTTAAAGATGAAAAAGACATTGTAATTATTTGTTCTGGAACAAATGGCGACTTTTCTTTAGATGATGCCTATTGTGCAGGAATGATTATAGACTATATCGGTAAAATGGCTAAAATAGAGCTTTCAGATTTGGCGTGGACTTTAAGGTATATTTATAAAAATAATAAAAATAATCCTCATACATTTCTAAAGAATTGTAGGCATTATAAAATTTTAGAAGATAAGGGATTTCACGATGACCTAAAATATTGCCTTCAATCTAATATTTATAGTGTAGTGCCAACATATGTGGATGGGAAAATAGTTTTGTTGGAATAGATAAAATTAATGATTAGTGATTAATGAACAATGCACAATTAAGGGAGAAATATTTTAGCGGGGCTAAAATATTTCTTTTAATTTATAAAACCATAAAAAAACCAAAATGCAAAACTAAAATTGAATAATACATAAGAGTAATGATGTAGTGGAAAATTTGGATTAAAATATTTTTGGTTTTTAATTATTTGAAAACAAATAATTATTCAAATTCATTAAGATAAGCATATAAAGCAGGATATACGTTATAAGTTGCCATCAGGTTATGGTATTCTGCCATTGCATCATCATTTGAGTCTCTTTCCTTTTTAGCTCTTATCATTAAGTTTTTAGGAGTTTCAAGAGGGGAGATGTATTCTACAACGGAAACATCATAGCCTTTCGCTTCTAGCATTAATGATCTCATTCCGTCTGTGAGCAAGTCTGCAAATCTTGTTTTTAAAATTCCGTGTTTTAATATGTTATTTAAGGAATCAGATTTTACTTGTTTTGATAATTCTTTATGGCAGCAAGGCACAGCTATTATAACATCAGATTTCACTTTAATACCAAGGGCTATTGCCATATCTGTAGCTGTGTCACAAGCGTGTAGAGATAGTACTAGATGAATATTTTTACTTGGTTTATAATCATTAAGGTCCATACATAAGAATTCCATATTTCTGTAGCTTAGCTTTTCAGCTTTTTCTTTTGAACGAGCAATTACTCCCTCGGAAATATCTATACCTGTGAAGTGGCACTTTTTTCTTTTTACTTCGGTTATGTAGTAATTTAACACGAAGGAAAGATAAGATTTACCACAACCACAATCAACTATATTGATAATTTCATTTTTAGGGAGCTCATCAATTATTTTATCAAGTAATTCTACATAATGATCTATTTGATTATATTTTCTTATTTTGTCATTTTTTATTTTGCCGTCTTTTGTCATAATTTCGATTTCTTTGAGTAATTTATCTCCTTTACCTACTTTAATAAAGTAATCTCTATTTAGAATAGTAGAAGTAGTACTCTTAGAAAGGTCTTCTTCTTTTTTTTCTATTTCTTTAGTATTCATAGTTACTTTCTTATTATCTGCAATGATATTAATTTGAGAAAATCTTTCGATATATAGGAAATTCATTGCTTCATATTTTTCAGCTTCTGTTTGGATTTTTTTTAGTGCATCACTAAAAGACATAAGGGTACTCTTACCATTAAAGTTGAATTTGATTTTATCTTCAATAAATTTACCTGTGCCTTTGAAAGACTTTAAACCAGATTTGAATTCAAAATTTATCTCTTTAAAAAAATCTGTGTTTTCAGTATATCTATTCTCTAATCCTGTGAAAAATAATTTTATTTTGTTTAAGCTATTTTTATTCATATAATATCCTCCAAATTTAAATTCATTAATTATTATAACAAAGAAAATGTGAAATACATAATATTTCAATAAATAAAAGATTCTCGCCGTAAGACGAGAATCTTTTATTTAAAATAGGTTAAAGATTTTGCGTAGCAAAATCATCCTTAATTGCTAACTGAACATTGAAAATTGTAAATTAAGTTTTTATCAAAGTAGTTCTTGAATTACTGACATAAGTTTTTTAGCAGATTTCTCTGTTCCGGTTTTCTCTTGACCTTTTATACCAAGACAAGTTCTTATTTGACCAATTTTAACTCCAGTTTCTTTGAATTTAGAGAAATATTCATCAATCAAAACTTCAGTTTTAGCTTGCATTTGTACAGGTCCAAATGGATTTGCAAAAAATGATTTTACTAATCCATTTTCAGTAGTAGTTCCTTTGGCCATTCTAGCTCCATCTGTAAATACTTTTTTAGCTTCGTCTAAGTTTGTAAAGAATTCAATTTCTTCGCCCTCAGAGTAGTTATTAGCATATAAGAATAAATCAACTGGTAAGCCTTCCATAATATCTTTATATGATGCAACAGGTATTATAAGTCTTGCATTGATTTTGTCAGGGTTCATAAATATACTTCTATCAATTTCTCTAAATGCATAACCAGCATCCAAATCATCCAATCTTACAAAAGCACCGATTTCAGTGCCGTAACCCAATGGCTTCCCAGTTTCGGTTAATTTTATAGTTCCCATGTCATCAAAGATAATTTTCATTTCGCTAATGTATTCTTCGCCTAATCTTCTAAAGGCTTCTAAACTTTCAGATTTTCCAGCTCCAGAATCGCCCATAATAACTACATTTGCAACTTTTCCATTCTTCAATCTGATATTTACCATAGCACCATGGATTGGAAGGAAACCTTTTTTTATCATCATTAAATTATGGAGAGTTAAAATCATTTTTTTCATATAACCAAAATAATCAATTTCATCTGAGTAGTTAACATAACCAAGCATTAAGTCATTTTTTGTATCTTCAAAATAGCAAGTTTTAATTTCTTCGCAGTTATCTTTTGCACCATATATGTAGATAGCATCAGGTTTTTTGTTTTTGTATTCCTCTAATTTTGCAATTTCAAATAAATTACAAAGAGATACACCTTGAGACATTAAATCTCTATGGAAGAATACATAAATAAGAAGTTCTCCAACTTTGGCAGGGTAGCAGAACCAGTGATCTTCATTTATTTCTAGTCCTTCAGAAGGATTCTCATTCACTTCATTGAAAATGCCGTTTCTTGTATTCTTTTTAGGGTATGTTATAAATGGTGGAGATAAAACTATAGAATCAATGAAAGGCACATTTTGTAAAAACTTATATTCTTCTGGGCACTTCCATTTCAATTTATTTAAAATTAAACCTGCATTGCCTCCAGCAGGGAGTTGTCTGAAAATTTTATTTTGATGTTTAAGAATATTTTCTTCGATTTTCCTATAAGTAAATCTTATAAGTTGAGAAAATTGCGCATTTGCATCAAGAAAACTTACTGATTGAAAATCTCCTTTATGAATTTTGTTTTTCATAACGATGGTATATCTTTCGATTTTTCTCCAATAAGTATAAAGTTCCTCAATAAGATTAATGAATTCATATTTATCTTTAAATAGATTCATATATTTTTCATTCAGTTTCATTATTTCGTCTGCATTCATAATTAATAATAAGCTAAAAGCTTTTGTAAGTTCTTTTACGATTTTTTCCCCATCATTTTCACCTAAAGAGATTGAAATGTACTTGTATGACTTAGTTGACTTTTTTTCTAAATTTTTAACAAAGTCAATTAATACTCTATAAAAACCGTGACTATGAAGTAAAACTTCAGGTGTATCACAATATTTTGCTGTGAAATTAATCATAGCATGCTGTTCACTTAATGAAAATTCTTTTTTCATTATAATCCTCCTTTAATTTTTGAATAATAATACATAGAACTTAAGAAATATGAATATAAATACAAACTGCTGAATATAAATACATACTTTATATTTTATAAAAAATACCTAGCTATGTAAAGGGGTTTTTTTGAAACGACGTTTCAAATTTGAAATAATTAGCAATTGGATAGGGAAAAGGAAAAAAAATATGAAATGCAACTAATTATCAAATAAAAAATGCTACTTAAAATACATCATAGTAAATTTTAAAAATTGGCTTTTTTTTATAAAGACTAATGGTAAAATAAAAGAAACAATTATATTTTAATTGAATATATGTACGGAGGTCAAAGTTGATGTCACATGTAATTATAACTGGAAGTACTAGAGGAATTGGGTATGGACTTGCACAGAATTTTCTTAAAAGGGGATATAATGTTACTGTAAATGGTAGAACTAGCGCAAAAGTTGAGGAAACAGTAATAAATTTAAAAAAAGAATTTCCAAAGCAAACTATATTAGGGTTTGCTGGGAGTGTATCAAATATGGATGATATCAATAAGCTATGGGATGAAACATTTAAAATCACTGGTAGAATAGATATTTGGATTAATAATGCAGGTGTTGACCAGAAAAAGGCATTAATCTATGAATTAAATAGTGAAGATATAAAAAAAGTTATCGATACAAACATTTTAGGCGTAATTAATGGAAGCTCTGTGGCAATGAAAAACATGCTAAAGCAAGGTGCAGGTGAAATTTATAATATGGAAGGCTATGGAAGTAACAATATGATGATGCCTAAGATGACTTTATATGGCACAAGTAAACGTGCCCTTAGATATTTTACCAAATCTCTTACAAAAGAAGCGGAAAATACATCTATTAAAGTAGGGAGATTGAGTCCTGGTATGGTAGTTACTGATTTTTTAATAAATTCTTTATCAGGTACTGAAGAGGAAAAAGTAAAAACTAAAAAAGTATTTAATATTTTGGCGGATAAAGTTGAAACAGTTACTGAATTTTTAGTTGAGGGTATAATAAAAAATGATAAAAATGATGCGTATATAGCTTGGCTTACAAAAGGAAAATCATTTAGAAGATTTATGCTTGCACCTTTTAATAATAGAGAACTTTTTAAAGAATAAGAGTGCAGAGTACTTTTTTAAAAAAACAAGAGTGAAATTTGCAGAGTGCAGAGTGAAGTTAAAAGATTAAGTGATTAAAATATTTGTGAACTGTGAACTGTGAACTGTGAACTGTGAACTGTGAACTGTGAACTGTGAACTGAAATAAATGGGGGTATGAAAATGAATAAAGAATATTACGTAGGTTGGGGGTCATTAGCTTTAATAAATGCAAATATTGCTCAATGTAAGAATAAAAGTGGTCTTTTATGGTTTATAGTATCATTGTTTGTAGGACCTATTGCTACATTGATATTATGTTTTTCAGATGGAAAGTAGTTCTTTTTAAAACAAGAGTACTTTTTTTAAAAAAACAAGAGTGTAATTTGCAGAGTGCAGAGTCCAGAGTGAAATTAAAATATAAAAGATTAAAGATTAAAGATTAAAGATTAAAGATTAAAAAATTGAAAGATTGCGATATTAAAATATGTTGTGGTTTAAAAAGTTTTTGATTAAATAGAGATTTTCTGACCAAAGGGAAGAAAATTATCATTAATTGTGCATTGTACATTGTGCATTGTGCATTAGATCTAAAAGGAGATTATTATGAAGATTTATTCATGGAATGTAAATGGTCTTAGGGCTATTGAGAAAAAAGATTTTTTTGGATGGGTTAATGAAGAAAAACCAGATGTACTATGTATACAAGAAACAAAAATACAAGAGCATCAGCTTACTGATAGTCATAAAGATGTAGAAGGATACCACTCTTATTTTTCATTCGCAGAAAAGAAAGGATACAGTGGGGTTGCTGTTTATTCAAAGGAACAGCCTATTTCTGTAAAACATGGTATAGGTATAGAACAGTATGATAATGAAGGAAGAATACTTATACTAGAGTATGCGAAATATATATTATTTAATATATATTTCCCCAATGGACAAATGAGTGAAAAAAGACTAGAATACAAATTAGGATTTTATGATGCTTTATTCAAGTATTGTGATATATTGAAAGATGAAGGCAAAAAGCTTGTTATTTGTGGTGATTACAATACAGCTCATAATGAAATAGACCTTAAAAATCCCAAATCAAATAAGGATAGATCAGGATTTTTGATTATAGAAAGAGAATGGTTAGATGATATTATTAAAAGAGGTTATGTAGATACTTTTAGAAAATTATATCCTGAAGAAGTTAAGTATTCTTGGTGGAGTTATAGATTTAGTGCAAGAAAAAATAATGCAGGATGGAGAATAGACTATCATTTTGTAACGGATAATTTACTAAATAAGGTAAAAGATGCTTATATTTTGAATGATGTAATGGGTTCAGATCATTGTCCTGTAGTTGTTGAATTAGATTTATAAGATTACAGTTGTTAGTAGTATGGCAAGAGTAGAAGTTTAATAAGAAACTATATGAAAAATAGATCATATTAAATAATCAGGATATCTATAAGGGGTATTCTGATTTAATTTTATGGGAAGAGTTATTTTTTTATTAATTTAGTAGGATAACATGAGGTAAATTAAAATTTCTCCTTGTATGAAAGTTTCCACTATGTTACAATTAATGAGGGAATTACGAAAGAAGTGCGCATTTGCGTATAATAATATTAAAAGAAAGGTGATATTTTATAATGGAGAATTTTATATATTCAAATTCTACGAAAATAATTTTTGGAAAAGACGTGGAAACTAGTGTTGGAGAATACACAAAGGCTTACGGAAAGAAAGTACTACTACATTATGGTGGAGGAAGTATAAAAAGAACGGGCTTATATAAGAAAATAGTTCAGAGCTTTAAAGAGGCCGCAATTGAATTTGTGGAGCTAGGTGGAGTGAAACCTAATCCTAGATTATCATTAGTTAAAGAAGGAATTGACCTTTGTAGAGAAGAAAAGGTAGACTTTATTTTAGCTGTAGGTGGTGGCAGTGTAATTGATTCAGCCAAATCAATTTCAGCAGGTGTTTTATATGATGGTGATGTTTGGGATTTTTATAGTCGAAAAGCAAGTATAGAAAAATCTCTTCCTATTGGAGTTGTATTAACTATCCCAGCTGCGGGTAGTGAAACTAGTGGTGGCACAGTTATTTTAAATGAAGATGGAATGTTAAAGGCGGCAACAAATCATATATCATTGCGTCCAGAATTTGCACTCTTGAATCCGGAAATTACTTATACGCTTCCTCCGTATCAGACTGCTTGTGGAGTAGTAGATATGTTAGCTCATGTTATGGAACGTTATTTCACGAATACAAAAAACGTAGAATTGACAGATAGATTATGTGAAGCAACTATGAAAACTATTATTAATCAAGGACCTAAAGTAATTGAAAATCCTAATGATTATAATGCAAGAGCAGAAATCATGTACTCAGGAACTGTTGCTCATAATAGTTCTCTTGAAATGGGACGTGAAACTGATTGGGCATCACATATGATTGAACATGAGCTTAGTGGTATTTATGATATACCACATGGTGCAGGATTAAGTATTGTTTTCCCAGCTTGGATGAAATTCAACTGCAATGAGAATAAAGAATTTTTTGCTAAATTCGCTCATAGAGTATTTAATATTGAATACAATTTTGACGATATAGAAGAAACTGCTTTAAAAGGAATTAAGGCTTTAGAAGATTTTTATGTAAGCATAGGAATGCCAATTAGACTTAAAGATGCAGGTATAGAAGATAATAGATTTGAAGAAATGGCAGCAAAAGCTACAGGAAATAATAGTTTTACCCTTGGAAACTTTAAAAAGGTTAATAAAGAAGATATAATTAAAATATATGAATTATGTGTGTAAGATTATTAATAATAATTAGGTGAATATTGTGAAATTTTAAGCTCTGATCAATTAGATTTTAATTGATTGGAGTTTTATTTATTAGTTTATTAATTTTAGAGATATATATGTAGAATATAAGGTATAATAATAATTACTATAATTAATCACAAGAGGTGAAACACAATGATAAAAAATAATAATACAGTAGAAACACTTATTGAAGACCTAAAAACTGTAAATGATAAAGAAAGAATCGCTATAATAAATAAACTTTCTAAGGATTATAATAATGCTCTTCCAATGTTATGGGCAAAAGTAATAGAAGAAGATAATTTAAGGACAATACTTTCAGTAATAAGAGATATATTAAAAAAAGAAAAGCCTAGAGGAATGTTTAAAAGAACTATTGGTAATTCAAAAGGGAAACTTGCTGCCTTTCTTCAGCATTCAGATCCAAAAGTAAGAAAAAATGTATGTGGAGTTATTGGTGCACTAGAAGATGAATCATATTTAGACTCTCTATATAATGCATATGCAGCTGAAGATAAGTTGTTCGTGAAAAGTTCTTATGTGCTTGCAATAGGAAACTGTGGTAGCGCAGATGATGCAGATAGATTGAGAGAAATACTTGAAGATATAATAAAAAAGGAAAAAGATTGTGAAGATAATAATTTGCCAGTAATCAATAATAAGCATATTAATGAAGAAAAACTTGCACTTACAAGAACTATAGATAAATTATTACCACCTATACCTCATAAATTTATAGGATTTAAAAAGGCTGTACCAATGATGCTTACGGCAATGAATCATCAGTATCATCTTGCGTTAGAAGACCTTAAAGAAAAATCAATTAGAGGTCAGCTTGTAACAGAGGGAATACTTATAAAAGAAAAGGATTTAGATAAGGTATATGAAAGCAGAACTTTTTATGAACTTCTATTTCCGCTAGATGAGTGCAAAAATTTAGAATTTGATTATGAAAAAATAGCGGGAGCTATTATAGATGCAAATATTGTAGATTTTTTAAATCAATGTCATACTAACGAATTAGATACTCCGTTTAATTATAGGATTGAATTTAAAACTGAGGAATATAATAGGGAAAGATCAGAGTTTGTAAAAAATTTATCTAGAGAGTTAGATAAATTATCTTTTGGTGCTTTGAAAAATAGTACCTCTTCTTATGAAGTTGAGATTAGAGTAGTCGAAAATAATAATCGTTGTTCTGTTCTATTGAAACTTTATGCTTATAAGGATAATAGATTTGAGTATAGAAAAAATAGTTTACCTACATCAATAAATCCTATAACGGCGGCTATTGTAATGAAATCTATAGAAAAATGGTTAAAACCTACGTCGGTGGTTATAGATCCGTTTTGTGGTACGGGGACAATGTTAATTGAAAGAGCTAAATTAAAGGAATTTGATGCTTTAATAGGAGTTGATATATATAAGAAGGCTATAGAAGCTGCAACGATAAATACAAACTTAGCGGATGTAGATATTGAATTAATAGATGAAGATATATTAGAATATTATACCGTTGACCTTTATGATGAGCTTATAACAAATATGCCTTTTGATAATAGAACAGTAGACCATAGTAAGTATGCGGATTTATATAGAAATTTTGTGCATAAAATTTCCAGACTTGTAAGACGAAATGGTAGGGCATTTGTATATACTGTAGAAGCACAGCTATTTAGAAAATTTTTGTTAGATAATGATGAGATTGAATTACTTCAAGATATTAAATTTGAAACAGGAAATCTTACACCTCATATGTTTGTATTAAAAGTAAAATAATATAATGTAATGTGAAATATCAAAAACAATTAGGAACATTAAAAATACAAATTAGGGTTAAGTTATTACAAAAGTTATGTATTGGTTTATGAAAATGAAGGCTTGATTTTTTATTGACATGTGGGTAGGGGGATTTTATTATGAATAAAAGAATAAGTGCAATGTATTTTAGTCCTACGGGTACAACAAGCAAAATAGTATCAGAAATTTCAAAGAATATTTCTAAGTGTTTAAATAGTGAGGTAAGTGTAAACAATATTGATTTTACATTACATAAGGTTAGAGAAAAAACTATATCTTTTTCTAAGGAAGATATTGTTATTGTAGGAGTTCCTGTTTATGCTGGAAGAGTTCCTAATATATTATTAAAATATCTAAATTCTATTGAAGGTAATGGGGCAAAAGCGATTGTAATTGTTGTTTATGGTAATAGAAATTATGATGATGCTTTAATTGAATTGAAGGATATTATGGAGCTAAATGAATTCGAAGTTATTGCAGCAGGTGCATTTATTGGAGAACATTCATTTTCAAAAATACTTGCTAAAGACAGACCGGATGAGAAAGATATGAATATAGTGGCACAATTTGCGGAGAAAATAGGTGCAAAGATTAAAACTAATGCGGATATTATAAATTTAAATGTTAAAGGAAATAAGCCATACAGAAAATATTATAGACCTAAAAACAAAGATGGATTACCAGTAGATATCAGAAAGGTTACACCAAAGACAAACAGTAATTGTATAGATTGTAAGCTATGTGTAAATGTTTGTCCGATGGCTTCAATTGATTATAAGAATGTATCTAAATTGAATGGAATTTGTATTAAATGTGGAGCTTGTATTAAAAAATGTCCTGTTAATGCGAAATATTATGATGATGAAAATTATTTGAGACATAAAGAGGAATTGGAAATTGAATTTTCCAATAGAAGAGAACCAGATTGTTTTATTAAATAATAAATCAATTATTCATAGTAATGTTGAATAACAAAAATTTATATAGACATAATAAATTATGAGGTGATTGTAAAAATCAACTTATATAAATTTTATTTCAACAAAGGAGAGAAACTATGAAACAAAATCAAGATGATAGAAGAGATAATGTAGATAGAATTCAGTATAATATTGATAAGACAATACAAAATTATAATTTGGCGGAAGAAGCTATTGAAACTACTAGTGATGCAAAAAACAAGAAAGAATTAGAAGCAAAAAATGAAAGAAGAAAAGAAGCTCTTCAAGGCATGAAAAGTGAAATTAAAGAAGAAGCACTAGCTAAAAAAAATGGATATAAATAGATTTATTAAGATTCTCAATCTATAATTATAAAAACTTAATGTTCCAATGTATTTAAAACAGCAGAATTTGAATTCTGCCGTTTTTTCTTTTTTTGTTACGATTTAAAGTTAGTATATGTTGACAGTTATAAGTTACAGGTGTAAACTGAATATATCAGGTTACACTTGTAGCTTTAAAGGAGGAAAAGTATGAGTAAATCAATTTCTAAAATTACTGATTCAGAAGTAGAAGTTATGCGTATATTATGGGAAGCTGACTGTGAAATGCGGTTTGTAGATATTAGAAAAACATTAGAGAAAAGAAGTAAGTGGGAAACATCAACTATTAAGACCTTACTTAGAAGACTCTGCGAAAAGAAAGTAGTTTTAGCTACTAAAAAAGAAGTGTATTACTATAAAGCTTTAGTTAGTGAGAAAGAATATAATGATTTTTCTACTCAAAGCCTAATTGATCGTTTGTACTCTGGTAGTGCCAAAAATCTTGTTGCGTCTTTACTAGGCAGCAAAAAACTTAATGATAAGGATATCAAAGAGTTGCGAGATTTATTTCAGGTAGGAGATGATAGCAATGAATGAGGGGGTTAATCTAATATTATCACTTTCTTTTTCCGGGAGCATTCTTGCAATAATACTATTTGTAATTAAATCTTTAATAAAGAATAAATTATCAAAGTCTATACAATACTACATTTGGATTGTTGTATTATTAAGGCTTGTTATTCCATTTTCTTTAGAAAATAGCCTTATGAATAATGTTTTTTATGGTGAAGAAAATGTTGGAACTATAGTTTATGAAGATAACGGAATTAGTAGAAGTAACGACAATAATGAAATAAATGGAACAGATTATGTTGTTGGAAATAATGTCAGTATCGGAATTAATGCAAATGATGAAAGTATAGAAAGTATAGAAAGTAATGAAATTATTGCAGCAGATGGAAGTAATGACAGTGCGCAAACTATAGATAGTTTAGAGGGAAATAGTTTACGTACTTTAATAACAGAGAGTACTGAAGAAAATAGAACTAAGAAAGAATATATTTCTGATGTTAATCACAGCCCTTATATCAGGAATATAATTAATAAGTATGCTTTAAATATTTGGTTTGTTGGAGTAATATTAGCAATTACATTGAATTTGGTTGGATATATAGGATTTATGAAACATTTGGAAAAAGGAAATAAACTTGCTAGTGATGCTGAAAACAAACTATTATTAGATATATTGAAGGAAAGAAAGCGGTTTAAATGTTTAAAAAGACTTCAAAATATCAAATTATATAAAGAATATGAGAAAAATAGAAGTAGGATAACTTTATTTAGAAATACATACGTGACAACACCGATGCTTATAGGAATTTTTAGACCTCGTATAATAATTCCTGATGCAGATTATAATGAAAAACAAATTAGAAATATTTTAATTCATGAAATCACACATTATAGACGATTTGATATAGGAGTTAAATGGTTAACAATGATAGTAACATCTATACATTGGTTTAATCCAATTATTTACTTTATGAAAAAAGAAATAAATCGTGCTTGTGAATTAGCCTGTGATGAAGAGGTTATTAAAAATCTTGATGTAGCAGAAAAACAAGAATATGGAAATACTCTAATAGCCGTCGTTGCAGAAAATAAATTTTCTTTTGGAGTATTAGGTGCTACTATGTGTGAAGAAAAAAAGGACTTGAAGGAAAGGTTAGTGGCTATAATGGAGCACAATAAAAAATCAAAAGCTGTTATTTTAGCATCAATAATTTTACTAATATTTATTATTGGAGTATCTGTATCTTTAGGTGCAGGAGTTGGAAAAGGAAGTAAAAATCCGCTTAATATTCAGGCCAATGCACAAAACCTTAAGAATCCACCTAACATATATATCAGTGCAGAATATGAAGAGACTAAAACAGCGCTTATGGGAGGTTACTCTTGGGAAAATAATGGCGAAGTGACGTTGGCAGATTCATTGAATCCTGTTGATTTCAAATATGAATTGGATAATATAGTTTCAGTAGATAGTAAAGAACAAATTATTATTAGTACACAGAAACTGAATAAAGATATAAAATATGATTTTGATTTAGCTGGAGTTACTATCTATAATAATGGTGAGGTTGTAGAAGTTGAAAGTCTTCAGCCAAGTTTTATGAATGGGGAATTATATATTGGTACACCAGAAGAAGCAGGTGAGTATATTTATGATTTTACTTTGATTTTTAAAGATAAGGGCACAGTAACTTATGGGTTTGTAGTTAGAGTAGAAATGAATGAAGAAAACCAAAAGACAGAGATTTATGACAATGAAGAATATTATTCCAAAGAAGTAATTGATCTTGTGGAAGATAATTTGAAAATTATAATGTCATCACCAAAAGTATCATCAAAACCCCAAGATTATATGGATAAGCACCAAGAAGAATATGAAAATATTATAAAATATAGTTATTCATATGAAAATGACGAGGTACTAGAATATATGCTTTTTCAGTTTGAAAAGGGCAATGTAGAGGGATTACGTGGACAGATATTGATGAGTTTATGTAAGGAACTACTAGGAGCAAGAAATACCGTAGTAGATGAAACGTTGTCTCCTATGAAATGGTATCATAAACTTGAAGTAGGGAAAGAGATTATGCTACCTGATTTTACTTATAATGGTGCAGATTCTACTCTAAAATTAGTTTATGATACAGAAATTGAGCAAAATAAAAATTATAATACAGAAGGATTTACTATAGTTTCTCCACATATTATTGGGAGTTATGAGGAAGAAAATAAATTAAAGGTATTTGTAATTACTTGTACAGCTAGATATAGATTATACGATAAAGTTATAGAAGAAGAAAGTGAAAGTATGGGTCCAGTAGCAATAACTTATATAAAAAATTCTGATGGAAGTTACTCCTTAGAAGAATATCAACAACCTATGGACGGGGCATATTTAAAGAAATCAATAGAAGAATTTTGTATTATGCCTGTATCAGGTAAAAATATAGAAGGACTTGCAGAAAAGATTCTTGAAGGAGATGGAGTTGATGCTGAGAGGATTAGAGAAAATCTACAGGAGAATTTAATAAAGCACTTAGAAATTCACAATCAGTATGGTGTTTCTTTATATAAGGAAAATTATCAAGAGATAGCTGATTTAATACCTTTAACACCGGACATTATGCAAGAAAGTCAATCTATGGACAAATTCAGTGTTGAAGAACGGAAAAGAATAGAATTATATGTAGAAGTTATGAAAGAGGCATTCCAAATTGAAAATGGTGGTGATGGGTTTATAGCAGTACAAGTAGATACTTTAGAGGATTTAAGCGATGAAGGGAAAACAGAAGTGCTAAAAGAGCTTACTATTTTGACACCAAGTGTTTTTAATTATGAAGATATAAAAGATGATAAAACTAAATTTGAATATGAGGATAATGGAGGATTAGAGAGAACACTAGATGGAACTTTGTTATCAGTTGAGGTGAAAAAATATAGTGCCAATAAGGCTGAGATTAATGGTGTCTCATGGTTTGGTAGTTTAGGAGCAGTTTTTCCAGAATATAATGCTAATTATGTGGAGGGCAAGTGGAAATTAGAAATGATTAGATGTGGAATATCTTAATTTATTATTTAACAATGACATATATAAGATAAAAAATGAACAAAACAAAAATACTATTACCAAATAAGGGGATATTGGGTAATAGTATTTTTTATATTTGCTGAATTATATATTAAATAATACCGTCAATTTGATATTTTTTAAGCAACTTTATAATGTAACTTAATGTGTAGAAAGCTTTATCTAGTTCAGTTTTAATGATACCTAATCCTTTGATTAAGGTTGTTTCATCAAAGTTTTCTAATAAAATCATTATGCTTAAGGTATTTAAGTCGCCATCTTTGGTATCAAAAATTCTTGCCTTTTTAACAAAAGTATTTTCCATTATATTATCTATTGCAAGTTCTAACTCTTTGCTAATTTCTAAGTTAGGCATTTCGTCGTAAACTTTAATATTCGGATCTTTTAGATTTAGGTGTTTTGCTTTATCTGCATTTGTAGATAAGAATATAGTGTTTTTAAATTCTGCATCTTTAAAGTTGACGCCATTTATATTTACAGAATCAAATATAGTGTTTTCAAATTTAGCTTCTTTAAAAGAACTTCCTTTTAAATTTGTTCCGATAAATTCTGTCCATCTAAAAGTGCAGTCAAAAAAAGTACACGATTTGAAATGAGCACCTCTAAAGCTTGCATAATCAAAATTTGAATTCGAAAAATTACTATTAAAGCAGTTACTTCTATAAAGATTTTTATACATAAAGTTTTTATTCATTTTTTCTATGTTATTATAATTAAAATCTCCACTAACAATTTTATTTCTAGCCATGTTTTTACCTCCAATAATTAATGATTGTTTTTTATAAATTACATATATTTAGCATGTTTTTTGATATGAAAATTCTATAATATATTGATTTTAAATGTTTATTTCCAATAAGAAACTCCTATACATCAGTATAGGAGTTATTTTGGTTGCGGGGACAGGATTTGAACCTATGACCTTCGGGTTATGAGCCCGACGAGCTGCCAGCTGCTCCACCCCGCGATATTATAAATGTTTTGACTCAAGTAATAGTATAACTTAATGAATAGAATAAGTCAACATAATTCTAAAAATTGAATTCATTTTTCTGATTGATTTAGAAATTTCCAAATGCTAGATAAAGTAATTTTTTCGGTAAAATAGGTTATGGTTTTGTATTAAAATTATAAAAAAACACTCTATCTCTTAAATATATAATTAGCTTAAGTAGTAGAGTGTTTTTATGTTTGCAAAATTTTATGCAAGAATATTTGTAGCATCAATAGCATAAGCACTTTGTTGATATTCTGAATTATTACTTGTATAAGCACTTATCATTTGATTAATCATTTCAGCACTATAGTTAGTATCTAGAGAGTTTAGAGTATTTCGTTCTTCGTTTTCAAAGTCTATATTAGAATTCATCATTCTTGGTAATTCTAGTTGAAGTCCGTTGTTTTGGGCTACTGTTTCAACTTCAGAAGAATCTAAAGACCCATCTCCATCAATATCATACTCGCTAAAAAATTCATCTACATCCAATAAAGAACCAGATTCAGAAACAAATGTTTCTACTTCATCGACACTCCAAATATCATCATCGTTTGTATCAACATTTGGTCCCTTACCACCTTTTGGGGTACCACCTGGAGGAGGCCCTTGTGGTCTTTTGGGTTTTGCTTCACTGGATTTAATTGGATTTGTTGTTTCTTCAGTGTTACTAGAAGCTGCAACAGAACTTTTTAAAGTAGTGCTACTATATGGATTATACGAAAAACTACTTGCGCCACTTATTATCATTTTAATATCACCTTCCTTTGTGGAAATTTTTTAATTCATTTTTACACTACCATAGTTATGTGATACTTTTGTGAAGAAATCATGTAAAATTTCCATTTATATATAAGAAATCTGATAATTCAAGAAAGTTTAGAATTGTATATATTGATGTTGAAATAATTTAGTTATAGTAAATAATTATTTAGAACGACAAATGCTTTATCAGTTGAATAATACTCCGTTTTGATATAATATTATTTTGAAGAAATATTTTACCTTAAGGAGAAAAAATGAGAAAAATAGAATTATTAGCACCAGCAGGGAGCATTGCAAGTTTAGTGGCTGCAGTACAAAATGGAGCAGACGCAGTATATCTTGGAGGTCAAGAATTTTCAGCAAGAGCCTATGCATCAAATTTTGATAATGAGACAATGGCAAAGGTTGTAGATTATTGCCATTTATATAGTGTTAAAGTATATGTAACAGTTAATACATTGATTAAAGATGATGAAATTGAAAGAGCTATAAAGTATATTGATTATTTATATAAAACCGGAGTAGATGCTTTAATTATTCAAGATATAGGATTAGCTAAGAAGGTAACAAATTTATTTCCTGATTTTGAAATTCATGCTTCAACTCAAATGACAGTTCATAATTTAGAAGGAGCTAAATTCTTAAAAGAATTTGGTTTTGAAAGGATAGTACTTGCAAGAGAATTATCTTTAGAAGAAATAAAGGATATATCTCTAAAGAATGGGATAGAAACAGAGGTGTTTGTTCATGGGGCACTTTGTATATGTTATTCTGGTCAATGTTTAATGAGTTCAATAATTGGAGGTAGAAGTGGAAATAGGGGGAGATGTGCTCAGCCTTGTAGACTACCATATGAACTTGTTTCAAATGAGGAAGATAATATTAAAAAAGGTTATTTATTAAGCCCTAAAGATATATGTACTATAGAAAGTATTCCAGAATTAATAAGAACAGGAACTTCTTCTTTGAAAATTGAAGGTAGAATGAAGAGACCTGAGTATGTAGCAGGTGTAGTAAGAGCTTATAGAAAAGCTATAGATGCATATTATAACGGTGAAAAATTTGATGTAGAAAAAGAAACAAAAATTCTTGCTCAACTATTTAATAGAGAAGGTTTTTCTAAGGGTTATCTCAATGGAAAGAATAATTCAGATCTTATGGCACTTGATTTTCCTAAAAATACGGGGGTATATCTTGGGAGAATAGAAGAAAGTTTGGAAATTATATTAAAAGAAGATATAAGCTTGCAAGATGGAGTTAGAATAGAAGATGGTGGGTTCATTGTAACAAAAATTATTATGAATAATAAAGAAGTTACAGAAGCCCAAAAGGGACAGAAAGTAAAATTATTTCCTCAGAAATATTTTAGAGGGGATAAATTATATAAGACATTAGATGTCAATTTAATGAAGGAACTTGAGGAGACATTTAAGGATAAGTATGGTGAAAAACTTAATCTAAATATAAGTATAGAATTTATTGCAGGGAAAAGAGTAAAGTTATGGGCTAAGTATAAGGGTAGATTATACGAAGAGTTAGGAGAAGAAGTTCAGACGCCTATTAATAGACCTTTAGATAAAGAGAGAATAATTAAAAGTTTAAAGAAAACAGGAGACACACCATTCTTAATTAATGAAATTGATTTTAAAGTTTTTGGAGATGGGTTTATTCCAATCTCTACGCTTAATAATGTTCGCAGAAGTTTGATAAATAGAATTATGGTCTCAGAGATAAAAAGTTATAAAAGGAACAAAGATACGAATATTGGATCTAACTCTGAAAAAGCACTATATAGTAAAGAAAATACTCAAGTAAATACGGTAGAAACCGATATGATTGAAATAAATCCATTTGATATTAAATCTTCTCATGTAAATGGAGTAATTAAAAATGATACTGAATTAAAGGATGAATTATTTGTATATGTATTGTCAGAAGAAGCATTTAGAGCAGCTATAGATTCAAAAGTCTCAAATATTATAGTTGATCCATTTAAAAGAGGATTTTCTTATGATTTTTCTAAGAAAGTAGACGCTAGTATTTTTATGAAAGTTCCTAATATTATAAAGGAAGAGTATGATAGTATTTGCAGCTATATTGATGAAAATTTAGCTAATATCGATGGAATAGTAACAGGAAATTTGGGCATTATTGACCAGTATAAAAATATAACTAAAATTTATGGTGATTATAAGCTTAATGTGTTCAATAAAGATACAGCAGAGTTTTGGAATCAATATTTAGAAGGGTTTATTCCATCAATTGAACTTAATAAAAAAGAAATTAAAGAAATAGGAAAAGAAAAAGCTGTTTGTTTGATTTATGGTAAATATGAAGTTATGGTAACTGAATACTGCCCTGTAGGATATAAGTCTTGCAAAGGAACTAAAGCTAAAAATAATACGGTATGCAGTAATGGAGATTATTATTTAAAAGATAGAAAAGATAATAAATTCCTTATATTGAACGATAAATATTGTAGGAGTCATATATATAACCCTATAACAACTAGTTTGCTAGATAATACTAGAGAACTTCAAAAATTAGGATT
Organism: Clostridium sp. DL1XJH146; assembly: GCF_054819755.1. Classification (NCBI taxonomy): domain Bacteria; kingdom Bacillati; phylum Bacillota; class Clostridia; order Eubacteriales; family Clostridiaceae; genus Clostridium; species Clostridium sp. DL1XJH146. Next base: position 2,741 of record NZ_JBTVVN010000047.1, on the reverse strand, counting down.
TAATAAATTTAGGATTGATTTTATTGATGAGAATTATGAGGAATGTATGGCAGTACTAAATTATTTTAAAAACGAAAAGAAAGATAAATTAGAAGGAAATTATACAAGAGGGCATTATAAAAGAGGCGTTGAATAAAGGAGAAATATTTATGAATGAAAGGTCTTTAAAAGTACTAGAGTTTAATAAAATTAAAGATATAATGAAGGGATATTGTGCAACTTCTGTAGGTAAAGAATATATAGATGAATTAAAACCCTATGATAATGTATTTAGAGTAAATAAACATCTAGATGAAACATATGAAGCTTTTCTTTTGGTAGCTAAAAAGGGTGCACCACCTTTTATGGGTCTTTATGATGTTAGAGATACAATTACTAAATCTTCAAAGGGATTTACCTTATTTCCAATAGAACTTATTAGGATTTCAGCTCTTTTAAGGTCTACTAGGTCTATGAGAGGGTTTATTTTTAATAATGAAGGAGAAATGGAATATAGAAATCTAAAAAATCTAGCAAATGGATTTACTCCTTTAAAATCTTTAGAAGATGAGATTGATAGAGCAATAATTGGAGAAAATGAAATAGCAGATAGAGCAAGCCAAAGACTTTTTGAAATAAGAAAAACAATTAAAGAAAAGACAGCATCACTCAAAAGTAAAGTTAATTCACTTGTAAGACAGTATTCTTCTTCGTTGCAGGAGAGTATCTATACTGTAAGGGGAGATAGGTATGTACTTCCTGTTAAAATTGAGTACAAGAGCAGTGTACCTGGAATTGTTCATGACCAAAGTTCTACGGGAGCTACTTTGTTTATTGAGCCTATAAGTCTAGTTAATTTAAATAATGAAATAAGAGAATTAGGATTGAAAGAAAAAGCAGAAATTGAAAAAATATTAAGTAAGTTGTCTTTTAAAGTACAAGAAAACGTGAAAGTTATTAAGGTTAATGGAGCTATTTTATGGGAACTTGATTTTATATTTGCTAAAGCTAGGTATGCAGATAGAATTGATGCAACAAAACCTAGAGTAAGAGAAGACGGGTGTTTCAATCTACTAAAGGCAAGGCATCCACTTATAAATCCTAAAGAAATTGTAGAAAATGATATATATATTAAAGAAGATGTAGATGCAGTAATTATTACAGGGCCTAATACTGGTGGAAAAACCGTAACACTTAAAACAGTGGGGTTACTTCAATTGATGGCTATGAGTGGTCTTATGATACCAGTGCTTGATGGTTCAGAAGTAAGCTTTTATGAAGATATATTTGCCGATATTGGAGATGAACAGAGTATAGAGCAAAGTTTATCTACTTTTTCATCTCATATGACTAATATTGTAAACATAATTCACCATGCTAATGAAAAATCTTTAGTATTGTTTGATGAATTAGGAGCAGGAACAGATCCTACAGAGGGAGCAGCTCTAGCAATATCTATTCTTGAAAATTTAAGAAAAAAGAGTTCGAAAATTTTTGCAACTACTCATTATAGTGAATTGAAAGGATATGCAATTAAGCAAGAAGGTGTAACCAATGCATCTGTGGAATTTGATGTTAAGACACTAAGACCAACTTATAAATTGTTGATTGGTATACCTGGTAAATCAAATGCTTTTGAAATTTCAAAACGACTTGGACTTCCAGAATATATTATAGAAGATGCTAAGAAAGGAATATCTGAGGATACTCTTAAATTTGAAGATTTGATACAGGAACTTCAGAATAATAGTGTTAGTGCTCAAAAGGATGCTATAATTGCTGAGGGAGCGAAAAATGAAGCAGTTAAACTTAAGGAAAAGTATCAAGAAAAAGTTGAAAAACTAGATAAGATAAGAGATAAAGAAACAATAGCAGCAAAGCAAGAAGCAAAAAGAATTCTAAGGGAAGCAAAGGAAGAGGCGGATAAAATACTTAAGGAAATTAGAAAACTTGAGACTATGGGTTATTCTAATGAAGTAAGACAAAAGATTGAAGATCAGAAACAGAAGTTAAACAAAAAATTAAACAAATCAGAAGAGGATATAAGTTTAGGCATAGATAAAGGAAATAAACTAGAAAAAGTAAAAGAAGGGCAGGAAGTATATTTGCCTAAATTTAATACAAATGCTATTGTGCTTTCGAAACAAGATAATAAAGGTGAGGTTCAAGTGCAAGCTGGAATTATGAAAATAAAAGTCAATATAAAAGATATAAGAGAAGTTGGCGGAAAACAGAAAGAAGTTAAAAGACATAATAAAAGAGAAGCAAGATTAAAATTACAGTCTGTAGCTACTTCACTTGATTTGCGTGGAATGGATTCTAGTGAAGCTACCTTTGAGGTAGATAAATATTTAGATGAAGTTTATCTTGCAGGAATAAATGAAGTTACTATAATTCATGGTAAAGGTACTGGAGTTTTAAGAAAAGTCATTCAAGACCTTCTTAAAAACCATCCGCACGTTAAAGCCTATAGAATAGGTGCTTATGGTGAAGGTGGTAGTGGGGTTACAATGGTGGAACTTAAATAGAAAAAATGCACAATGCACAATGCACAATTGCGGATGGAATTTTTTAGCGGAGCTAAAAAATTCCTTTAATTTATAAAAGATTAAAAGATTAAAAGATTAAAGTATTAGGCTATGTTTTGGAATAATGTTTATATTATTATTTATAAAATAAAGATTTTCTGACCAAAGGGAAGAAAATCATCAATAATTGTGCATTGTAAATTGTGCATTGTGCATTGGTTTAATCTGACCAAA
>NZ_JBTVVN010000046.1:0-24416 GCF_054819755.1 Clostridium sp. DL1XJH146 | reverse complement strand
CCGTTCCCATTCCGAACACGATGGTTAAGCTTCAACACGCCGATGGTACTGCACTGGAGACGGTGTGGGAGAGTAGGTCATTGCCAGGTCTGTTAGGATCTTTAGCTCAGCTGGTTAGAGCAACCGGCTCATAACCGGTAGGTCCGGGGTTCGAGTCCCTGAAGGTCCACCATATTTGGGGGTATAGCTCAGTTGGGAGAGCACCTGCCTTGCACGCAGGGGGTCAAGAGTTCGAATCTCTTTATCTCCACCAATAAAAAAGCAGTCTAATTTGACTGCTTTTTTATTTTATAGAAAAGTATATTTATTATTAGGATAGCTGAATTTATTCAGCTATTTTTTTATATAAAGGTATACTTATATAATATAGAAAAGCATATTTTATGATATTATATAATAATATAAGTTATTACAAAGTTAAATATCTTAAATAAATAATATTATTTTACATATAAAGGAGTATATACAATATGTTATATAGAATAAAACAGTTTTTTTGGGCCTTTAATTCAAAAATAACACAAGAAGATTATGAATTTGTGGAAAAATATTTAGAATATAATGAATTACAATTATTCAACAAGTTATCCACAATGGATAAAAAACATTCAATAAGAACTGCTGTGGAAATAGAAAGGGAACCTGTGGATAAAAACATAAATAAAAACATGTTAATAAAAGCTGGTTTATTACATGATATAGGGAAAATAACATATCATTTAAATATATTTCAGAAATCAATAATTGTAATATTTCATAATATAACAAAAGGAAAACTTAAGAAATTAGTTAGAATAAACTCTATTAATATATATTATAATCATCCATATATAGGATATAATATTTTAAAACAATATTATTATGATCAAAGTTTTTTAGAATTAATTAAATATCATCATAATAATGATATAATAGAAAATGAAGAACTACAAATTTTAAAGAAGTGCGATAATAATAATTAAATATAGGAGTGGTTAAATGAAGTCAACCGAAAGGAGAGAACAAGCATATATAGATCTATTAAATAGTAAAAGACCATTAAAAGGCCAAAAATTAGCACAAAAATATGACGTAACAAGACAAGTGATAGTAAAAGATATTGCAATTCTAAGAGCTGAGGGTAAAGAAATAGTTGCTACTCCTGATGGATATATAGTGCAGATAAATACACAAAAAAAGATTAATAAAATAATCGCAATAAGTCACGGTAAAAATGAAATTGAACAGGAACTTAAAATTGTACTTAAATATGGTGGTACAATAAAAGATGTAATAGTAGAACATCCAGTTTATGGTGAAATAAAAGCAAATTTAATGATAAAAAGTTTATATGATCTGGAGAATTTTATTTCAAAAATAGAGGAATATAATGCACAACCCCTACTAAGTTTAACAGGAGGAATTCATTTACATACAATTGAAACTGATAATAAGGAATCAATCAAGAAAATTGTAGAAGAATTAGATGCTAAAGGGTATTTAATTAAATAAAGGAGACAAATTTATGGTACAGAAAGAAAAAATTGCGTTACTCAAATGTAAAGAATATGATGTGGCTAAAATTGAAAAAAGTATCAGAAAAGGGTTTGAATTATTAGGTGGAGACTCATACATCAGAAAACTTATTCCTAAGGATAGTAAGGTACTATTGAAACCTAATATGCTAGTTGTAGATAGTAAAGATTCAATTGTAGTAACAAATTATAAATTTTTTGAAGCTGTAATAAGGGTTATTAAGGATTATTCAAACAATATTTACTTTGGTGATTCGCCTGGTTTTGGAGATTCAAAAAAAGCTGCTGAAAAATCAGGGATGATGGAAGTAGCAAATAAGTATGGTGTTAAATTTGATCCTTTTAAAGAAAGTATTGATGTCTTTCAAGACGAATCAATTCTTTGTAAATCTTGGAATGTAGCAAAAATTGCATATGACGCGGATGTAGTAATATCTCTTCCAAAATTTAAGACACATGGTATGGCATTCTTTACAGGAGCTGTTAAAAATCAATTTGGATGTGTTCCAGGTACTCAAAAGGCTGCATGGCATACTAGAATGCCTAATGCTCATAATTTTTGTAAAATGCTATTAGATCTAAATTCCGTTGTAAAAACTAACTTTGCAATAATGGATGGTATAGTAGCTATGCAAGGTAATGGTCCTAAAAATGGATCACCGTATAATTTAAATACAATTATAATGGGTGAAAGTTTAACTGCAATAGATTCTGTAGCAGTGAATATGATAGGTTATGAAGATCCACTAGAAATACCTGTATTAAAAGAAGCTTACGATAATAATTGGGGTGTAGTACTAAAAGAAAATATTCAGGTTTTAGGTGAAGATATAAAAAGTATGAAAGTGAAAGATTTTGAGTTATGTAGAAGTGGTGGAGAGTTTTATTTTATTAATCCTACTGTAACAAATTTTCTGCGTGATATGATAGCACCATATCCTAATTTAATAGATGATAAGTGTGTGAATTGCTCAAGATGTATGGAAGTATGTCCAGAGAATCCTAAAGCTATTGAAATGGTTAAAAAAAATGGTAAACTTTATCCTAAATGGGATATGAAAAAGTGTATAAGATGCTTTTGTTGTCAAGAATTATGCCCAGCTGGAGCAATTGACATTAAATATTCTCCAATAGGTAATTTACTTAGAAAAAATAAGAGGTGATAAATTGAGTAAAAAAAGAAAACCAATGTTAGCTTTAATAATTCCAATTATATTTGTCATAATAATATTTTTTGGAAGTATAGCTGATTTTTTAATTAAAATAGAGTGGTTTAAAGAAGTTGGTTATATATCAGTATTTTTTACTAGAATTACGGCAACTTTAAAATTAATGGTTCCTATATTTATAATATGTTATTTAGCAATATATTTCTATTATAAAGGAATAAAGAAAAGTATTATTAAGATAAAAACAGTAGTTGAAATAGATCCAAAAAGAAATAAATTAGAGAAAAAAATTTTTATCATAGCAAATGTTATTATTTCTTTATTTATATCTTTTTCTTTTTCATCAACATATTGGTATAGAATTTTACAATTTACTTATTCAAAAGCTTTTAATGTAAAAGATCCTATTTTTAATATGGATATATCATTCTTTATATTTAAGCTTCCATTAATTGAATCATTATACAATGTATTTATGTCTTTAATAGTATTTTTAGTGATAGTTACAGTTGTGATATATTTTATAATGAATGTTAAAGATAAAATAGTTGAAACAAGAGATATAAATGTAGTTAGTTTGAAAGATTTTAAAAATGGATTAACTAACTTTGCAGGACATCAGCTTGCAGTTGCAGCAGCTCTATTTTTACTATTATTATCATTAGGATTTATGATTAAAGCTTGGAATCTTGTATATTCTTCAAGAGGTGTTGTTTTTGGAGCTAGTTATACAGATGTAGCAATTACCTTAAAATTTTATTATATAACATCAGTAGCTTCATTGTTAGCTTCTATAGTAGTATTCGTAAGTATATTGAAATCAAGGGTTAAACCGATTATAGCATCTGTTATTGTTATAGTTTTATTAGTTGTTTTAGAAGCAATAGTTGGGGGTATAACTCAAAGATTATATGTAACGCCTAATGAAAAGGTTCTTGAGACAAAATTCATAGATTATAATATTGAATATACTAAAAAAGGATTTAATATTGATACTATAGATGAGCAAGCATATGCATTAAATAACGACCTTGATTCAGAAATAATTGCTGAAAATAAAGCAACAATCGATAATATTAGAATTAATGCCGTTGAACCTGCTAAAGAATTTTATAATAACGTACAAAGTATAAAAAATTACTATCTATTTAATGATATTGATATTGATAGATATACTATTAATGGTAAGTATAATCAAGTTTTTATTACACCAAGAGAAATAGACCTAGAAATGCTTAAAGATAAATCAGATACATGGCAGAATAAATATTTAACTTATACTCATGGTTATGGTGTTGTTATGAGTAAAGTTAATTCAGTAACAGTAGATGGAAAACCTGATTTTGTAATAAAAGATATGCCTGTTACAAATTACACTGATTTAGAATTAACTAATCCAAGAATATACTTTGGTGAAAATACCAACGACTACACAGTAGTTAATACTGGTCTTGGAGAACTTGATTATCCAAGTTCAACAGGAGAGAAAAAATTTGATTATGATGGAGATTCAGGAATAAAATTAAATTTGTTTAATAGATTTTTATTCGCTATTAATAAAGGTGAGACTAATTTCTTATTATCAAGTTCTATAACCTCTGATAGTAAAATATTCATTAATAGAAATATAATGGATAGAGTATCAGAAATCGCACCATTTTTAACTTATGATAGTGACCCTTATTTAGTAATAAATAATGGTAGATTATATTGGATGATAGATGCATATACAACTTCTGATAGATACCCATTTTCTGAACCTAAAAATGGTATTAACTATGTTAGAAACTCTATTAAAATTATAGTTGATGCAGTGGATGGAAATACTGATTTTTATATAGTTGATGAAGATGATCCGATTGCAGCGTGCTATGCCAGCATATTCCCTGAATTATTTAAGTCTATGGAAGAATTACCAGATGGATTTAAAGAGCATTTTAAATATCCAGAAGATATATTCTTAACACAATGTGAAGTTTTAGAAAGATATCATGTAAGTGATTCTAATGTGTTTTATAGAGGTGATGATATTTGGGATATTTCTAAGAACTCTAAAGTTATAGAAGGGGAAACACTTTCTAATCAAGCAACTAATTTGATTATGAAACTTCCTAATGAAGAAAATGAAGAAATGGTTGTAGTTCAATATTTTAATTTCCATGAGAAAGAAAATATGGTTGCTATGCTTGGTGGAAGAATGGATGGAGATAACTATGGTAAATTAGTTCTTTATAGATTCCCAACAGATATACAAACAATAAATAGTCCAACTTTATTTAAATCTAAGATAAATCAAGATACTACAGTATCAAAAGAATTATCATTATGGAATAAGGAAGGTTCTGAAGTACAGTTTGGAGATACTATAATTATTCCAGTACAAAATAACCTACTTTATGTAGAACCTATTTATTTAAGAGCTCAGGGTGAAAATAGTATACCTGAGATGAAAAGAGTAGTTGTTATGTACGATGATAAATTAGTACTAGCAGAAAATATTAAAGATGCTTTAAATCAGTTATTTAATTATAAAGAGATTATTGATGGAGAAATTACTGACGAAGATATTGTAAATGAAGTAATTGATGATAAAGATAATATAGTAGATGAAGGTATAAAGATAGACCAGTCCCAATTGGAGAAAGCAACAGAATCTTATAATAATGCATTAGAAGCACAAAAAAATGGTGATTGGGCTAAATACGGAGAATATATTGACGAGTTAGGTAATATTTTAGAAAATTTAAAAGAAGAATAATAATAAAAATAATAGACATAGTATTTTATTGGAAGACTATGTCTATTATAATTCTTGGTAGTAAATCATAGTATTGTGAAATATTTTATTGACAATTGGTAATATTATAACTATAATAGTAAAAAAATGATTTATATATTAATCTGATGATAGGGCAAGTAGCAAAGTTGAAGTTTAAGAGAGTCGGTGGCTAGTGTGAATCGATACTTATAATTTTGTGAATCCACCTTTGAGGGATTGTGATGAGCAATACGCTGAAGTACGTTATACTTCTAAAGAGAGTTTATTCTATATAAACTAATAAGGGTGGCAACGCGGAGTCTATTCGTCCCTACAAGGGGCTAAGTGGACTTTTTTTTGCGTTCATTTATATGAGTTTATATAAAAAATTTAATATAAGTTTTTGCTTAAGTTTTATAATAGAGAAGTTATAAGTGAATATTTAGAAAATTGATAGCTAAAAAAGCTATATAGGAGGTAGTATAAATGTTAGATTTAAAAAGAATAAGAATTAATCCAGAAGAAATAAAAGAAGCTATGAAGGGTAGAGGAGAATCTTTTGACAATGGATTAATTGATGAAGTTGTAGAACTTGATAATAAGAGAAGAGAAATACTTGTAGAAGTTGAAACATTAAAAAATAAAAGGAATTTAGAATCAAAAAAAATTGGGCAGTATAAAAAAGAAAAAAAAGATGCTAGCGGTATAATGGCAGGTATGAAAGAATTATCAGATAAGATAAAAGAGGATGATGTTAGGGTATCTGAGATAGATGAAAGATTAAATTATATACTTTTAAGGATACCAAATATACCTAATCAAGAGGTACCTGAAGGTTCTACTGATGAAGATAATGTGGAAATAAGAAAATGGGGAGAGCCAACTCAATTTGATTTTGAAACAAAAGCTCACTGGGATGTTGGCATGGATTTAAATATTTTGGATTTTGAGAGAGCAGGCAAAATATCAGGATCTAGATTTACTGTATATAAAGGTCTAGGTGCAAGACTAGAGAGATCAATAATCAATTATTTTTTAAATACGCATACTGATGTACATGGGTATACAGAAATTCTTCCTCCTTATATGGTTAATAGAGATAGTATGATAGGAACAGGTCAATTACCAAAATTCGAAGAAGATGCATTTAAAGTAGAAAATAATGGTTTCTTTTTGATCCCTACAGCAGAAGTACCTGTGACAAATCTATACAAGAATGAAATATTAAAGGGTGAGGAACTTCCAATAAAACATGTAGCATACAGTGCATGTTTTAGAGCAGAAGCAGGTTCAGCAGGAAGAGATACTAGGGGACTTATAAGACAACATCAGTTTAATAAAGTAGAGCTAGTTAAGTTTACTAGACCAGAAGATTCATATTCAGAATTAGAAAAGTTAACAAATGATGCTGAGAACGTCTTAAAAGGCTTAGGTATTCCATATAGAGTAGTTAGAATATGCAAAGGTGATTTAGGCTTTACAGCAGCTTTAAAGTACGATATAGAGGTATGGATGCCTAGCTACGGAAGATATGTAGAAATATCTAGCTGTAGTAATTTCGAAGACTTTCAAGCAAGAAGAGCAAATATTAGATATAGAGATGAAAAAGGAAAGCCACAATTTATACATACATTAAATGGTTCAGGAGTTGCTATTGGTAGAACTGTTGCTGCAATATTAGAAAATTTCCAAAATGAAGATGGAACTGTTACTATTCCAGAAGTATTAGTACCTTATATGGGAACAAATAAAATAACTAAATAAATTATTAAAAATGTATTGACTTAGTGACGATATCTTGATATAATAACTATCGTCGCTAATATGGAGAGATGGTCGAGTTGGTTTAAGGCACCGGTCTTGAAAACCGGCGTGCGTGTGAGCGTACCTAGGGTTCGAATCCCTATCTCTCCGCCAGTTACAAATTATTTTAAATGGCACATGGAGAAGTACTCAAGTGGCTAAAGAGGCGCCCCTGCTAAGGGTGTAGGCTGGGAAACTGGTGCGCGGGTTCAAATCCCGCCTTCTCCGCCAGTTATTATCTAAATTCTATTCAATATATTTACTATATATTATTTTTTTTGCACATAAAACAAAAACAATTATTGTGGAGAGATGGTCGAGTTGGTTTAAGGCACCGGTCTTGAAAACCGGCGTGCGTGTGAGCGTACCTAGGGTTCGAATCCCTATCTCTCCGCCATTTTATTTTTTGAACACATAAGAGAAATTTAAGAAGATTAATTCAGTTGAATTATTTTTTTTATGTGATAATATAAATTTGTTAAAATTAAATATGCGTGAGTAGCTCAGTTGGATAGAGTAGCTGGCTACGAACCAGTTGGTCGGAGGTTCGAATCCTCTCTCGCGCACCAAAAAACCTAGTAATCGTAATGATTACTAGGTTTTTTAAATTTAATAATTAAATATTCTAAAACAAACCAATATGTAATAAACATATAATTTTACCAAATATAATAATAAAACCTAATTATTATGTTTGTAGTATAAGATAATTATGATAAAATTAAAACAATAAGTAAACATGGGTTGGGGTGAAAAAATTTGAATATCGATCGGAATAAAGTAAAACAGATAATAGAAGATGAAGAAGATAATATAAAAAAAATATTGATTTATTATAGATTATTTGAAGAACTAGAAAATTCAGATTTAAAATATTCCTATGAACTTGCACAAGAAGGTTACAATTTATCTATTAAAAATAATTTCGAAAAGGGAATAACTGAAGGACTCATAAAAAAAGCAAGAATTATGTCACTTTTAGAAAATCAATATGAAGCAATTCAATTTTTATTTGATGCACTTCAAAGAGCTCAAAAAGAGAATAGGTTTGAATATTTAGTTGAAATATATAATTTATTAGGAAATATATATACTTCACTTAATAATTATGATGTTGCTTATAATTATTATACTGATGCCTTAGATATTATTTCAGAAAATGATTATAAAATAAAATATGCAAGTGTTTTAAATAATATAGGAGAATTATATAAGGAATTAAATGCTTATGATAAAGCATTAGAATACTATAATGAAAGTCTAAAACAGCTTAAAAAGGATAACGAAATAAAATTTATTGGAATTCCTATGCTGAATATAGGGTATATTTATTTTGAGTTAGATCAATTAAAAAAAGCTCTCAATTTTACAAATAAAAGTTTAGATATAAGTAACGAGATTAAAGATAAAATTGGGGTTACGCATGCATTATACCAATTAGGTGCTATAGAGAAAAAAAATAATAATGATGAAGCAGCCTTTAATTATTATAGTGAGGCTTTAAATGTAAATAAAGAAACTGGTGATACTCAAATAGAATCAAAAATATTCAAGGATATAAATGATTTGCATATTAGAGCGGGTAGATATAAAGTAGCTTTAGCTAATTTAGAAAGAAGTTACTATATTGCAAATCAAACTAATAATAATACAAACCTACTAAATATTTATAAGCAATATTATCAGTTGTATGAAAGAAAAGGAGATTATAAAAATTCATTTATTTTCTTAAAAAAATATACTGATGTAAAAGAAAATAAATTAGCCCAAAATAATGGTTTTAGAATAAAAAGTTTTGCTCTTTTAAATAAAATACAACAAACAAATAAAGAAAAAGAAATTATTAGTTTAAAAAATAATGAATTAAGTAAAAAAACTAGAGAATTACAGGAAGCATATAATAATATCACAGTAATAAGTCAAATTTCAAAGAATATTATATCTACAAAGAAATTAGAAGAAATATATGAGGATATATATATTAGAATAGATTCTCTTATGAAAGTAGATGTTTTAGGTATTGGAATTTATGATGATAAAAATAAAAAAATAAATAATAAATATTTTAGAGAGAATAATATAAGATTAGAAGAAAAGATTATCGATGCAAATAATAAGAATAGTTTAACTGCATGGTGCGTTAGAAATAAAAAAGAGGTTTTTATAAATGATTATAATAAAGAGTTAAGCAAATATTTAGATAATAAAACAAATATTTATAAAGATGAAAAAATAAAATCAATAATTATTTATCCTTTAATTATTGAACAAGAAGTACTAGGTATTATAACTGTACAAAGTAGTACTATAAATGCCTATACGAAAAATTGTTTAGATATGATAACTGTTTTAAGCTCGTATATTTCTATTGCTATTGATAATGCAACAAAATCAGAAAAATTATCTTTAGAAATTGCAGAAAGAAAGATAGCACAGGAAGAATTAGAGGAAGCAAACTATAAATTATTAAATTTGTCTCAATCAGATGGCCTTACAGGTATACCTAATAGGAGAAGATTTGATGAGTATTCAGCAGATATATGGGCTATGAGCCAAAGAAATAAAGCAAGTGTAGCTATAATAATTATTGATATAGATAAATTTAAAGAATTTAATGATAATTATGGTCATTTAAATGGTGATAAGGTAATTAAATTTGTAGCAAGAACTCTTGAATATACAATTAAAAGGTCTACTGATCTATTAGCCAGATTTGGTGGAGATGAATTTGTTGTAATTTTACCGAATACAGATAAACAAGGGGCTACAGTAATAGCTCGTAGAATGATTAAAGAAATTAAGAAATTGAATTTAGAACATAAGTATTCTTCTGTAAGTAATAGAGTTACAATAAGCATGGGTATTTCTTCATGTATACCTAGTCATAATATTTCAATGGAAAAGCTTCTAGATTATGCAGATAAAGCTTTGTATGAGGCTAAAAACTTAGGTAGAAATGGATTTAAATCTTTAGGCTTGTAGAGGAGGATAATATATGAAAATTAAAATTATTGGTAACTGGGGTGCGTTTCCAGAAAAAGGAGAGGCATCTACTGGATATTTATTAGAAATAGATGGATATAACATATTAATTGATTGTGGAAGTGGAGTGTTATCTTGTCTGCAAGAATATATTAGTTTAGATGATATAGATATAGTGATTTTATCTCACTATCATTGGGACCATATTGCGGATATTTTTCCATTCCAATATAATTGTAAGATTTCCACTGCACTTGGTAGGAGAAAAAATCCTTTAGAAATATATGCACATACTAAAGATAATAGATTTAATCAATTAAATTATGGTGGGGCATGTATTGCAAAAGAAATTAACAAAGATACAAAACTTACATTTGGAAAAGTAAAAGTTACTTTTGAAGAAGTTAAGCATCCAGCTTATGGATTTGCAATGAGATTTGAAGAAAACGGAAAAATTTTTGCTTTTAGTGGAGATACAGAGTGGTGTGATGGTCTAATTAATATTTCTAAAGAGGCAGATCTGTTTTTATGTGAATGTTCTTTATTTGATGATCAATTAGGTAAATTCAAAGGACATCTTACACCTGGAGAAATTGGTAAAATCTCAAATATGAATAGTATTAAAAAAGTAGTTTTAACGCATTTTCCTCATTATGCAGAGATTAAATTATTAAAAACAGAAGTAGAAGCAATCTTTAGAGGTGAAGTTGAATTAGCTAAAAAAGGAAAGGAATTTTTTCTGTAAAGGAAAAATTCCTTTATTATATTTTAAAAAGCAATTGAAAATAGAGTTTATAATCTACCGGACCTTATTATTGATATTAGGAGCCAAAATCCAAATATAGCGGCTATTAAGTAACCTGTTATTCCAATGAATGAAATATCAAATACTTTTGGACCAATATTGCTATTTATAATAAGCGATGATCCTATAATCATAGATGATAATATAAGAGCAGAAACTAAGCGATTTACCATCTTATTTAGTTCTTTTATTGGTTCATTTAGATTATTATGATCTAATTGAATTTTGGTTCTCCCTTTAATTAAATTGTTTGCTAGTTCTGATAATTTTGAGGGTAGTGAAATTGAATCTTTAGAAATGGAAATGAATTTAAGTAGAGAATCATTAAAATCGAATGATTCTAATAAACTAGTGCTATTTTTTTCTTTAATATATTCAATTGCAATATCTAAGATTTTCAAATCAGGTGATAATTTTGCAACTACACCTTCTATAATAACCAATCCACGTAGTAGCATAGTAAATTCACGAGGTACGCCTATATTATTTCTTTTAGCAGCATCAAAAACTTCTTTTAATAATGTAGAAATTTTTATATTACTTAATGAAGTAGATAAATAGCTGTCCATTAGATAATCTATATCTTCATATAATTTATTTCTATTAACATAGCCTTTTTTTATACCTATAGACATAATTACGGAAATTAATTCATCTATGTCCTTATATGCAAAAGCAAATATCATTTTATTTAAAGATTTCCTTAAGGCAGGAGATAGAGAATCTACCAATCCAAAATCTATAAAGCAAAGTTTCTCTTTTGAAACAATTATATTTCCAGGGTGTGGGTCACAGTGAAAAAAACCATCTTCAAAAATTTGCTTTAGATAAGAAAATACTAATTTTTTACTTAAATCTTTTAAATTGTAACCTTTTTTTCTAAGGGATGAAACATTATCTATTTTTTCTCCAGCTATATATTCCATTGAAAGAACTTTTTTTCCTGAGAATTTGTATATAATATTCGGAACATAGATATAACTAATATCTATATTTAATGATTTAAACTGTACTTGATTATCTAATTCGTGAATAAAATTAAGCTCATTTTTAGTTGATTTTCTAAGTTCGTCTAAAGCATGTATAGGATTAATTAATGAATCATTAAATTTAGCTTTTGTAAGGTTCAAAATTCGATATAGGATAGATATATCTTGTTTCATTTTTTCTTCAATATTTGGCCTTTGAATTTTAACAATTAAATCATTACCGTGTAATTTTGCTCTATGAACTTGAGCAATAGATGCTGAAGCAATGGGAATAGGATCAAAGGCATCAAAACACTCATTTATATTTTTATTAAATTCTTCTTTAAATACAGAATTAATATCTTCGAAACTTTCTTCTTTGGCACTATCTTGAAGCTTTGATAGTTCTTTTATGTAATCTTCAGGTAATATATCTGGACGGGTACTTAAAATCTGACCGATTTTTATAAATGTTGGGCCTAATTCTTCAAAAGCTTTTCTTAAATTTTCCGGAGATTTATTATTTTTTGTGAATTTTGAATTGACTAGATAGCCAAAACCGTAATACGCAAATGTCTTTACAATTTTTCTTAATCTGTTTACCGAATTATTCTTCATAAATACCTCTTTATTGTTGTAATATTATTAGCTTACTGATTTAATATAAAGTATATCCACCATTTAGAATAATTATAATCCTTTTTAGAGTTTAATAGTTTGATAAAGTATTAAATAAATATTAAATTTATTTAGTGAAGAGTATATGGTAAATAGAAAAACACTTCGCTAAAGGTTAATTTAGCGAAGTGTTTTGGACAAGTAAATAAATTAGAGTTGACAAGAATATAATTCTGCAATAGAATATTTAAGTAAACGAATTATGCATTCGTAGCTCAGCAGGATAGAGCGTCCCCCTCCTAAGGGGAAGGCCGGAGGTTCGAATCCTCTCGAGTGCACCAAAATAGTTTCGCTGTTGCGAAACTATTTTATTTTAGATTTTTTTAATATTTCAGAAGTTCCATTATTCTCCCATTTCTCAACTTGGGTGATAGCTTCAGAGGGAGTATATCCTTTACCAACAAGTAAACCTGATAAAATAAATTCTTGGAATAAATGTTCAGGATTAATTCCTTCATTAAATTCTTCTTGAGCTCGTTCTACTAGAGGTGAAATATATTCCAAAGTTTCATCAGGATTATTTACATTATATGGTTCTTCTTCGGAATTTCGCATCTTTTTATTTTCGGTAAATATGAAATTATATTTATTTGAATGTTTTAGTTCATCGGTTATAATATCAAAAAGAATATCCCTATAATATCTACCTGGAAGGCCTCTTCGTATTTTTCTGTATTTTTCTACAGCTTTTAGTTCACCAAATAAGGCTCTTTCTATTCCATCTAGATAACTTCTAGGTTTAATAAATTCCTCATCTTCGGCGACTATAGCCTCTTTGCCAGTAATAGATTTATAAATTCCTTTAAATAGTCTATTGTGTTTTTTTTCATCATCCCTAATTGAAGAAATTATATTTTTTTCTTTTCTATTTGGAGCCACACTGATTAAGTAATCATAAAATAATTCATCAGACTTTTCATCTCCAATTGCTTCTAAAATTAATTCAAGTGATTTTTGAAGTGCTATTTGATTATAGTTTTGATTGAAACCATACCCATATCCTGGTTGTTGATACATAATTGCCTCCTAAAATTATTACAATAATATAATATTTAAGTTTATAGTATTTGTTACTTAAATATTTAAGTTTAAAATATCTATTACTTATAAATATAGAGTATTTAGTATAAAATTTAACTTATAATTGTTGTAAAATATAGGCATATAAGATAGTTTAGAATATGTATAAAGTTATAGGTTGGTTGAAAAATTTAATATGGGTATTTATCAAGAAGCCCCACTTCAACAAAGTAAGTGCAGGGTAGATCACTATACAATGAATATGTGGAATGTTTATTTTTAAAATAAAAATCGTAATATTAATTATTAAGGAGATGAATATTTTGAAAAAAAACTATATGGATTTAGCTATAAAAGAGGCTAGAAAGGCATATATTAAAGGAGAAGTGCCAGTAGGTGCGGTTTTAGTTAAGGGAGATGAAATTATTGCTAAAAGCCATAATTTAAGAGAAATATTAAAAGATTCTACGGCACATGCTGAAGTTTTAGCAATAAGAGAAGGATGCAGAAAATTAAAGGATTGGAGATTAACTGGATGTGATTTATATATAACATTAGAACCTTGTCCCATGTGTGCGGGTGCAATTGCTCAAGCTAGAATAAATAGAGTTTTTATAGGTACAGCAGATATTGCAAGCGGAAGTTGTGGTAGTATTATTAATATTCTTCAAAATGAAGCTTTTAATAATTATGTAGATATAGTTTGGATGTACAATAAAGAATGTAGTGATATATTGATGGAATTTTTTAAAGAGAGAAGAAAAGAAAAATTACCATAAGTTAAATATAATAACAAAAATACTTGCATTATTTAAATATTTAGTTATATAATATACAGATATCTATATAATACTTTAAAAATTATGAGTATTAATGTTGAAATATAATTAGCTACATAGTATAATAGTTTTTGCTGACAATAAAATAATTTATATGGAGAGATGTCTGAGAGGTCGAAGGAGCACGCCTGGAACGCGTGTGTAGGGGAAACTCTACCGAGGGTTCGAATCCCTCTTTCTCCGCCAAGGTCGTGCTAGACGGGAAGTTAGCGGTGTCCTGTAACCTGCAATCCGCTATAGCAGGGTTGAATTCCTTACCTAGGTTTTAAGTTGTGGGGCCTGCCCTATATAAGTGGCGTTGATAATCGGGCCTTGCGCAACGGGAACTCATGAACCTCGTCAGATCCGGAAGGAAGCAGCGATAAGTGAGATCTCCCGTGTGCCGCAAGTCAACCTGATTTGAGTTAACTGTATAGGTAACGCTCATGACTTATTATCAAAGTGAGGTGCACGACTTTTTATATTTTATTTAAGCTAATTAATAAGGACATTTTGCTTTTGCAAAATGTCCTTAATTATATTAAAAAAAGTATAGCATTATAAAAAAGTGGTATAATTATGATATAATTAAGAATACTTAAGATACGGTTTTATTAGAATTGTAGCTCTTTATTTAAACAATACTTTTAGTATTAACAATATTTTAAGATAGATATTTATAATAAAGCTAATTATATTAAAATAGTATGGGGTGTTTAAATTGGCATATACTGCTTTATACAGAGAATGGAGACCTAAAAGATTTGATGAAGTTGTAGGTCAGGAACATATAACAAGAACTTTAAAAAATCAGGTTAAAAATGATAGAACAGCTCATGCATATTTATTATGTGGTACTAGGGGTACAGGTAAAACTTCAACTGCTAAAATTATTGCTAAAGCTGTAAATTGCTTAGATTTACAAGATGGAGAGCCCTGCAACAAATGTGAGATGTGTACAAAAATTAACGCAGGCATTGCAATGGATGTTGTTGAAATGGATGCAGCATCACATAATAAAGTAGAACATATTAGAGACTTAATTGATGAAGTAAAATATCCACCACGAGATGGTAAGAAAAAAGTATATATATTAGATGAAGCTCATATGCTTACAACTGGAGCTGTTAATGCATTCTTAAAAACATTAGAGGAACCTCCAAAATATGTTACATTTATATTAGCAACAACTGATCCTCAAAAACTACCTATAACAATATTATCAAGATGTCAAAGATATGATTTTAAAAGAATAAAGAATGATGATATCTTTAATAGAATGTTTAATATTACACAAAGTAATGGAGTTTTTGCTGAAGAAAAAGCACTTAGACTTATAGCTAGAATGTCAGATGGAGCTATGAGGGATGCTTTATCAATATTAGATCAATCAATTTCTATGGGTGAAGGTAAAATTGAATATGATAGTGTATTAAATATGTTGGGATTTGTTACTAATGAGAATTTACTACAGTTGACAGGTTCAGTAATAGATAAAAATGTTGAAGTATCTATGAAAGTTGTAGATGAAATTGTACTTGGTGGAAAAGATATTAATTTATTCTTAAAAGAATTTGTTCAACATATGAGAAATTTATTGATGGTTAAAGTAAGTAATAATCCAGAAGATATTTTAGATATGTCCAAAGAAAATATTGAACAAGTAAAATTACAAGCGGCAAGGATTACTGTTGAAGAAATAATGAGATATATATCTATAATTCAGGAAACTGAAAGCCAAGCAAAATGGAGTAATCAAGGTAGGATATATCTAGAACTAGCTGTTATAAAAATGTGTAAAATCGAATATGATACATCTAATGAGATAATTCTTTCAAGATTAAATAAACTAGAAAGAATTATAAAAGATGGGAAAATACAAATTATTAATGATGCACGATATAATAATGGAAATAATAGTAGAGAAGCTAAAGATAATTTAAATACAACAGGTATTTTAAAAGATATAGCTGAAAAAAATAGTTATAAAAGAAATAATAAAGATATAAATAGTGAAGTAACTAATAGTAAAGAAAATATTAATTCTGATTCTAAAATTACAATTAGTGATGTTCAGAAAAAATGGATGGATATTTTAGAACTTCTTAAGGCTAGAAGGCATATGGTTATTTATGCAGCCTTAACTACAGGTAAACTTGAAAGTTGTAGTGGTGGTATTATAGAAATTAAATATGAAAACCAATATTCATTTAATAAGAGAAGATTGGAGAAAGATGACAACAGAAAAATTGTAGAAGATATATTTAGTGAGGCACTAAAAGAAAAAGTTAGAATAAAATATACTATACAAGAAGATAAGCAAGAAAATAAAGAAGATATTCAAAATAGAATATTAGAAGCTTTTGGCGAAGATTTTGTAGAAATAATTGATGAATAATTACCTTAATGGTAAAATATTAAAGGATTTAATAGTTAAATAAATAGGAGGTATAACACATGGCAAAAGGTGGTTTCCCAAAAATGGGTGGAATGGATATGGGTAAGTTGATGAAACAAGCCCAAAAGATGCAAGCAGATATGGAAAAAATGCAAAAAGAATTAGAGGTAAAAGAATTTGCGGCTACAGCAGGTGGTGGAGCTGTTAAAGTAGTAGCAAATGGGAAAAAACAAATAGTTAATATTGAAATTAAACAAGAAGTAGTAGATCCAGATGATGTTGAAATGCTTCAGGATTTAATATTATCGGCATGTAATCAAGCACTTCAAAATGCAGATAGTGAAACAGCAGATAAAATGCAAAAATTAACAGGTGGAATGAACATGCCTGGAATGTTCTAGATGAGGTGAAAAATGGATTTTTATCCAATTGCAATAGAAAAACTAATTGAAGAATTTGCCAAACTTCCTGGGATAGGCTATAAAACAGCACAAAGGCTAACTCTTTACACATTAAATTTACCAAGAGAAGAAGTTAATGAATTTGCAGAAGCGCTAATCAAAGCCAGAGGAACAATCAAGTATTGCTCAGTTTGTGGTAATTTTACTGATTCTGATCCATGTGCTATTTGTTCTAATCCTAATAGGCAAAATGATATTATATGTGTAGTGGAACAACCTAAAGATATTATGACTATGGAAAAAATAAAAGAGTACAATGGTCTTTATCATGTTCTACATGGTGTAATTTCTCCTATGACAGGAAAAGGCCCAAACGATATAAACCTAAAAGAATTGATAAGCAGGATGAATGATGAAGTAAAAGAAGTGATAATAGCTACTAATCCTAATGTAGAGGGTGAAGCAACTGCAATGTATATATCAAAAATACTTAAACCCCTTGGCATTAAAGTTACAAGAATAGCCCATGGTGTTCCAGTAGGTGGAGACCTAGATTATGCGGATGAAATAACTTTATCAAAAGCTTTAGAAGGTAGAGTAGAATTATAATTACAATATTTGGTATAAACCTCCAATTGTTTGTCTATAAATAAAATATAGAAAATAATTTAGGAGGTGTTTTTATGTATAAAGATAATATAACTAACTTAATTAATAAAAAAATTAGTGATAAAGAAGATGCAGAAATTATTATAAAAGAAATTGAGAAGGTAAAGATAGAATTAGAATTAGCTAGAAATTTTTTTGATGATGCTAAAGATAAAAATCTTATAGATTATGCAATTTATGAAGAAAAGGCAGCTAGATCAAAATATTTGTATTTATTAAGTATAGCTAAAGAAAAAGGAATTGAAATAAGTGGTGAATACTTAATTAGTTAATTAACATATTATAAAGGTGGGAAAATAAAGTGGTATATTTTATTTATTTTCTAATAGGTATAATTCTTCTATATCTTTTGGGAAAGTTCTTGGCTATTCCATTAAAAATACTTTGGAAATTAATAGTTAATGGTATATTAGGAGGGGTGTTATTATTAATTTTTAATTTTTTTGGATCATACTTTGGAATGGTATTAGGGATCAATATTGTAACGTGTTTAATTGCAGGTTTTTTTGGAATACCTGGTATAATTTTTATGGTAGTGTTTAAATTTATTATATAGATGAATATAAATGAAAGTGAAGTCAAATAAATGATTTCACTTTTTATTTTGTTAAAAAACATAAAAAATAATTACAAATAATTGAAAAATAATAAAAAGTTTACAAAAATCAGCTAAAACTGATATAATTAAGTTATACAATCTTGGAGGAGGAGACTTTTGTGGAAAGGAAAGTTATTATTAATTATCAAAAGGGAATTCATGCAAGAGTTGCAGCAATGATTATAAAAAAAGCAATTGAAATTAAGAAAAAGTATAATGTTGACATTTTCATTTCAAATGATATTAAAAGAATATCAGCAACATGTTTAATGCCTCTTATTACGATGAAAATTAAAAAAGACAATCAATTAATAGTAACGACAATAGGTAATGATGACCAAAGGGCTTTGGAAGAATTTTGTTTATTTATTGAAAGTGATTTTGAAATGAAAGATAAAGAAACTATGAATATAGTTGATAATATTCTTCAAGATAATGCGATTACATGGGAACAGGTAAGTAATTCCATTGAAAATGGGATAATTGTAATCGATAACAATAATATAATAACAGTTTTTAATCCCGCGGCAGAAAAAATGACAGGTATATCAGCAGAAAATGCAGTAGGTCGAAAAATTTATAAAGTTATTGCAAATACTAGACTTCATATAGTAAATAAAACAAGGAAATCAGAATTAAATAGAAAAGAAAAATTCGGGAATAATATATTTTTAACTAATAGAAGTCCAATTATAGTTGATAATGAGCTAAAAGGAGCAGTTGCAGTATTTATTAATATTTCTAGCTTAGAGAAAATAACATATGAGTTAAATGAAGTAAAAGAATTAAAAGAAAGAAATCAACTAATACTAGAATCTGTAGGAGATGGTATTTGTGTTATTAATAAAGAGGGCATAATAATTTATGTAAATAAAGCATATTTAAATATTTTGAATATAGAAGAGATTGAAATAATAGATAAAAATATTAGAGATATATCACCAAATGGGGCCAGAATGAAAGTGCTAAAAACAGGTATTCCTATTATTGGAGAAATAAGAAAAAAATGCAATAATATAACTGTAGTTGCAAATGTAAATCCTATTAAAGTAGATGGTAGTATTAGTGGTGTAATATCTGTAGTGAAAAATATTAATGAAGTAAAGTATTTATCAGACAAACTACATAAGATTTCAGCTAAAGCAGAATATTTAGAAGAACAATTAATAAGAACAAAACAACCATTTGAAACATTTTCTAAATTTATAGGCAAAAGTGGTAAAGCAATAGATACATTAGCAATTGCTACAAAAGCAGCTAAAGTAAAATCTTCAATATTAATTCGTGGTGAGAGTGGAACTGGAAAAGAATTAATTGCAGAAGCTATCCACTATTCTTCAAATAGAAGGAATAATAGCTTTATAAGAGTTAATTGCGCGGCTATACCATCAAATCTTTTAGAAAGCGAACTTTTTGGACATGAAAAAGGTTCTTTTACTGGTGCTATTAAGAAAAAATTAGGAAAATTTGAACTTGCTAATAAGGGTACAATTTTTTTAGATGAAATTGGAGAAATGGATTTTAGTATGCAAGCAAAACTTCTAAGAGTATTACAGCAAAAAGAATTTGAAAGAGTAGGTGGAGAAGAAACGCTACATATAGATGTTAGAATTGTAGCAGCAACTAATAAAAATTTAGAGCAAATGTGCAAAGAAGGTACATTTAGAGAAGATTTGTATTATAGATTAAATGTTGTTCCAATAATTATTCCACCTTTAAGAGAAAGAAATAGTGATATACCACTATTAATTGAGTATTTTATAGATAAGAAGTCTAAAGCAATGAGTAAAAATATTAAAGGTATAAAAAAAGAAGCTATGGAGATATTGATAGAGTATAAATGGCCAGGTAATGTAAGAGAGCTAGAAAATATAATTGAAAGAATACTTACTTTGACTGAAAATTTATATATTGATATAGATGACCTACCTATTTATATAAAACAAAATAAGTTAAATTATAATAATAATTTCAAGTATCAATGGGATAATAAATTTGGGGATATTATAAATAATGAGAGGATACTTACTCTTAGCGAATATGAAAAAGTAATAATAAAAAAAGCACTTGAAAAATATAATAGTTTTAATGCTGCGGGTAAAGCACTTGGTATAAGTCATAAGACAGTGGCAGCAAAAGCAAGAAAGTATGGAATAGTAAATGGGAAATAAATAAGTTGGGAAAAAAGTGCAAGTTGTTCAAAAACACCAAGGAAATATATTCTAATTGGTAAATTTGAACAATAAATTCTCAGATGTATAAAACACAGTTAACTATAAAAAAAGAAAACAAAATATAAAACAAGTCAAATAAACGTTTACAAACATTTTGAGATTTTAATCTTCTTTTGGCATAGAGATTGCTAAATATATTTGTGAATTAACAAAAATAGTAGGAGGAGTTATTATATGTCTAGTTATATGGCAGAGTTTCTTGGTACATTAATTCTTGTTTGGCTTGGAGATTCAGTTGTTGCAAATGTTGTATTATCAAAAACTAAAGGAAATGGATCAGGATGGATTGTTATAAGTACAGCGTGGGCTATTGCAGTTGCTATACCAGTATTTATTTTTGGAGGTATTAGTGGAGCACATATTAATCCGGCAGTAACTATTGCGCTTGCTGTAACAGGCGGTTTTTCATGGGCTCAAGTTCCGGGATATCTTATAGCTCAATTTATTGGAGCAATTTTAGGAGCTACACTTGTATGGTTAACTTACTTACCTCATTGGAAAGAAACGGAAGATAAAGCAACAAAGCTAGGAGTATTTTCAACTGGACCAGCTATCAGAAATTTAGGAGCCAATTTTCTTTGTGAATTCTTAGGAACTGCTATGCTTTTATTCGGAATATTAGGATTAGGTCAGGCAGAAATGGCTGCTGGTGTATCTGCTTTAGCTGTTGGACTTTTAATATTTGTTATAGGTCTTTCATTAGGTGGACCTACAGGATATGCTATTAATCCAGCAAGGGATTTAGGACCAAGAATAGCACATTTTATACTTCCTATAGATGGAAAAGGAGATTCAGATTGGGGATATGCATGGGTACCAGTTGTTGGGCCGATTTTAGGTGGAATAGTAGGTGCATTACTTTTTAATTTATTCTTTTAAAAAATAATTATCAAAACATAATCTAACGAAGTTGCAGAAACTTTTTGGTAAAACTAAAAAGTTTCTGTTTAACTAGTATCAAAACATAAAAATAAGAGGAGGATTTTATATGAAAAAATTAATCAATGACCCTAGTGCAGTAGTAGAAGAAATGTTAGGTGGTATTATTGCAGCTCATCCTGAATATGTAAGGAAATTAGAAGATGCAAATGTTCTAGTTAGAGTTAATTCACCTGTAAAAGGGAAAGTTGCTTTAGTGAGCGGTGGAGGAAGTGGACATGAACCAGCACATGGTGGATATGTAGGTACGGGCATGCTTGATGGTGCAGTTGCAGGAGATGTATTTACTTCACCAACTCCAGACCCAGTATATAAAGCTATTAAAGCAGTAGATAGTGGCGAAGGTGTATTATTAGTTATTAAAAATTATGAAGGCGACGTAATGAATTTTGATATGGCAAAAGAAATGGCTGAAATGGAAGACATAAAAGTAGAAAGTGTAGTAGTGAATGATGACGTTGCTGTAGAGAATAGTTTATATACAACAGGTAGAAGAGGAATAGCGGGTACAGTATTTGTTCATAAAATTGCAGGTGCAAAGGCAGAAAAAGGAGCATCACTAGAAGAAGTAAAAGTAGTAGCTGAAAAAGTTATTTCTAACGTAAGAAGTATGGGAATGGCCCTTACCCCATGTATAGTTCCGGCAGCTGGTAAAGCAGGATTTACTTTGGCAGAAAATGAAATGGAAATAGGTATGGGAATTCATGGTGAGCCAGGTACTCATAGAGATGAAGTTAAAAAGGCTGATGAAGTAGCAGAGCATTTACTAAATAAAATACTTGATGATATGAAACTAAATAAAGGAGAAGAAGTTGCTGTTATGGTAAATGGATTAGCTTCTACTCCTCATATGGAATTGTATATTATCAATAATAAAGTAAATAAAATGTTAAAAGAAAAGGATATAAAAGTTTATAAAACTTTTGTAGGAGAATTTATGACCTCATTAGAAATGGCAGGATGTTCTATTACACTGCTCAAACTTGATAGTGAATTAAAAGAATTATTAGATGCGACAGCAGATACTCCTGCATTTAAAACTTTATAATTATCGGAGGAAAAAATTGATGAAACTAAAAAGTAAAGATGTGATTGAAGTTATTAATGAGATAGCAAATACAATAATAGAAAATAAAGAATTATTAACAGATTTAGATGCAGCTATTGGCGATGCTGACCATGGAATTAATATGGAAAAAGGATTTTTAGCAGTAAAATCAAAACTTAGTACAGTTGAATATATGAAAATATCAGATATTTTAAAAACTGTAGGAATGGTGCTAGTTAGTACAGTTGGTGGAGCATCTGGGCCACTTTATGGAACTGCATTTATGAAGGGATCTTTACCTGTTAAGGAAAAAGAAGAAATTGATATTAATGATTTTGTAGAGATTTTAGAAGCAGCTCTTGCTGGAATTAAAATGAGGGGTAAAGCTCAATTTGGAGACAAAACTATGATTGATGCGATACAACCAGCAATCGAAACTATGAAAAATGAAATAGAAAAAGGAACAGACGAAGTAATTGTTTTGGAAAAAGGAAAAGAATCTGCAATGCAAGGAGTAGAAAAAACGAAAGAAATTATAGCAAGGAAGGGAAGAGCTAGCTTTTTAGGGGAGAGAAGTATAGGACATCAAGATCCAGGAGCTACTTCTAGTTATTTGATTTTAAATACTATATATGAAGCAATTAAAAATAGAGGATAAACTATAAGTTATTGGAGTGATATTATATGGTAGGTGTAGTAATAGTATCACATAGCAAAGCAATTGCAGAAGGTACAGTAGATATGGCATCACAAATGGCATTCGATGCACCTATTGCAGCGGCTGGTGGTACTTCAGATGGAAGATTAGGAACAGATTCAGAAAAAATAATGAAAGCAATAAGAAATGTATATTCAGAAGATGGAGTGATTGTTCTCTTTGATATTGGAAGTGCGTATATGAATGCAGAGATATCATTGGAACTGTTAGAAGAACAATATCAAAGTAATGTAGAAATTGTTGATGCAGCACTGGTAGAAGGAGCAGTTTCAGCTGCTGTTGATAGTAGTGTTGGAAAGAGCATGGAAGAGATTAAAGAAACTTTAAAGCAACTAAAACTTGGTAAAATGCCTTAAAAAAAGCGCCCGAGGCGCTTCTTTTTTTTGTATAAAGTAATATAAAATCAAATAAATAATGCACAGGTAAAATTGTTGAATTTGGTAAAATTATTATTAAGTGGAGGTATATAGATTATCACTAAGGACTTATATCGAAAACTAATCGTGGCGTGTCATCATAAGTAAAAGCTAGTTATATAGAGTAAAACTTAGAAAAATAGGTATAATTTAATGAGAAGGGTGATTATAGAAAGACAAGGCTATATATATTTGATATTATATACGAGTCGCCGAAATACTTCGGTCCGGCAGCAAGAAATTATTAATCAGAAAATTTAAAAAACTTTTAAATTTTACTTGACAAAATAACTTCTAAATGATAAGATGTAAAAGTCGCTAAAACAAAGCGACAGAGTATTGATCTTTGAAAACTAAACAGAGATTTAAGCCAGTCAATAAATATATTTTTGAGTAAAGATTAAACTTTTCAAATTGAGAGTTTGATCCTGGCTCAGGACGAACGCTGGCGGCGTGCCTAACACATGCAAGTCGAGCGAT